>JAKOWL010000234.1 GCA_029781535.1 Pseudomonadota bacterium | reverse complement strand
TGCGTCCTAGAGCAGCAATAGTGGCTCTCTTAACTTGTGACGTTGACAATGCAAAGGTTCGATAAGCAATCCCGTTCATTGCATGGTTTACACCTGTTGAACTTCCTACACCGAGAGCTGTTAAACTGACTGGGTCACATGCAGTCAAAAATGGCAAAAGAGCTGCTGTTAATAAATAAATTTTAATCTTATTAAGATAGACCAATGTTTGAGAGTAATTTTTCATAAGATACAGATTTCCACTTAATAGTTTAGAGTTATTAATACAGCAATTTTTTGCCATTAATAAATTTCACAATAAACACCTATCTAATAATAAGTATGTCGCAGATAAACTATTGATGCCAATAATTAATTCTATAATAAATTCAATGCATTATTACTTTAAGTTATAAAGGATTTGGCTTATATTCCAGAATATGGCGAGCTATAGCAGAAATGGCTAATTCATTGAGTAAGTGATTTTTGCCCTTAAGCAACGGACACTTTATGTAACACTGACAATTGCGGCTTACGTTAATCAATTCTGCTGTGCAACGACAACTATGAAACGAAAAAGGCTTGTGTTTTTTAAACACAAGCCTTTGATTTATTTGGTAGGGTGTGCGGGGATCGAACCCACGACAAACGGATTAAAAGTCCGCTGCTCTACCAGCTGAGCTAACACCCCATTCTGATTTACTGCACTGGGCGAGCCCAAAAATGCAAGACCGCGATTATGCTAGAAAGCAGTCGATTGGTCAACCCGTAACAAGCAATTTTCCATAAATTTATTGCTTGTTTATCAGCGCATACCGGGAAACTTGCCTCCCATCACCCCACCCAACCCTCGCATCATCTTAGCCATACCGCCTTTGCTGAACATTTTCATCATCTTCTGTGTTTCTTCAAATTGATTCAGCAAGCGGTTTACCTCTTGCACTTGCACGCCGCTGCCTGCAGCAATACGTTTCTTACGGGTTGCCTTGATCAACTCCGGCTTGCGTCTTTCTAATGGGGTCATGCTGTTGATTATGCCCTCGATACGGCGCAATGCTATATCAGCATCTTCGTTATTTACTTTTTGCGCCATTCCTGCCAATTGTGCAGGCATCTTATCCATCAAAGCACCCATTCCGCCCATTTTGCGCATTTGCACCATTTGCGCTTTAAAGTCTTCCAAATCAAACTTGGCGCCAGATTTGATTTTCTCGGCAACTTTTTGCGCCTCAGCCAAATCCACTTTTTTATGCGCTTCTTCAATCAGGCCAAGCACGTCACCCATGCCTAGGATACGGCCCGCCATACGGTCCGGGTGGAAAGGCTCCAAACCATCCACTTTCTCACTGACCCCGATGAATTTGATAGGTTTGCCAGTCACATGGCGTACTGATAGTGCTGCACCTCCTCGCGCATCACCATCCAGCTTGGTCAAGACCACGCCAGTCAGCGGCAAGGCATCACCAAAAGCTTTGGCGGTGTTGACAGCATCCTGGCCCTGCATGGCATCCACAACAAACAACGTTTCTACTGGCTTGAGCTGAGCGTGCAAGGCCTTGATCTCGTTCATCATGGCCTCATCAATACCCAACCGGCCGGCGGTATCGAATATCACCACGTCATAATAGTTTTTCTTGGCAAAATCCAGCACCTGCGCCGCAATCTCAGCCGGCTTTTGCTTTGGATCGCTATCAAAGCAATCCACATCTAGCTGTTTACCTAGCGTCTGCAGCTGGGTAATCGCGGCAGGGCGATATACATCGGCGCTCGCGAGCAACACTTTCTTTTTTTGTTCCTTGAGTAATTTCGCCAGCTTGGCGGAAGTGGTCGTTTTACCAGAACCTTGCAGACCCGCCATCAGGATGATTGCTGGTGGCACAGCTGCCAGATTCAAAGCCACATTGGCCTTACCCATCAGCTCCGTCAACTCATCGTTGACCACCTCAATCACCGCCTGCCCAGGTGTCAAGCTTTGGAGGACTTCCTTACCTTGCGCACGTTCTTTAACGCGGGTAATGAAATCTTTCACTACCGGTAGGGCAACGTCTGCCTCCAGCAAAGCCATGCGCACTTCACGCATCGCGTCAGTAATATTTTCTTCAGTGAGGCGTGCGTGACCACGCAGGTTTTTGATGACGCCCTGCAAGCGTCCGGTTAAATTCTCTAACATGTGTTTCTACCTATACGAATTTTTTTAATTTTACATCATGCTAGGCGTTTGCCGTGAGTTTTGCCATAATTGCGGCATGCATCACTTCATACTATATCTGGTTGTAGCATTCATCTACCTGGCAGTCGCAGTCGATTTCTGGCGTACGGTTAGAACGCCGCAAGAGGAACTATCGCTCAAACTGCATTCCATGATGATTGCACTTGGCTTGCTGCTGCATGGCTGGCTGCTATATGACGATGTGCTGGCAAACGGCTTTAATCTTGGTCTTGCCAATGTTTTATCGGCAATTTTCTGGCTGACGGTGCTTACCTACTGGCTGGCTAACCTCAAACATCAGCTGCAGAGCCTGCAAGCGTTTGTACTGCCACCTGCCGCATTGTTTGCATTGTTGCCGGCCTTTTATCACAAAGTCCATCTCATCGAAGCATATGGTGGGCTATTCATTGCCCATGTCTGTATCGCATTGCTTGCATACAGCCTGTTCACGTTCGCAGCTTTGCACTCCTTGTTGATGATGATTGCAGAGCGTGATTTACACAACAAACCGACTATCATCAAATTACCCAGCTTCCCGCCATTGATTGTGATGGAAGATCTGCTCTTCAAAATCATTGGTGTCGGCTTCATCCTGCTCACGATTACATTGGCCAGTGGTATGCTTTTTAGCGAAGAGATATTCGGCAAGCCGCTACAATTCACGCACAAAGTCATTTTCTCCATCGCTTCATGGCTGATATATGCATGGCTGCTCTTCGGACGTTTCAAATACGGCTGGCGCGGCCGTACCGCCATCCGCTGGACACTTGGGGGCTTCTTATTGCTTTTACTGGCGTATGTTGGTTCCAGCTTTGTACTGCAGGTACTTTTGAATCGCTAGTTCAACCAGTTGCTGGGTGCGTATTTCTTTGGGGCTTCGCCAACATTATGCTGCACCGCATCCGCAGCCTTACGTAACGCAACCGAGCCATGCGCGACTATTCCACTATCTGTCTTGAATATGCGCAATCCCAAACCTCCGGTAATCGTAGTCAGCGCCAACCAGGGTTTATGAGCAGGACCAAGCGAGTCTGGCTTGATACCAGCAATAGTGCCGGCAAACAGTACTCCCTGCCGTTTTAACTCCTCGATCATCCACGACAACGCTCCATCGGACAACCCTGCCTCTTTGTAACCTCCACCGACATCCGAGTGCGCACCCGGAAAAACCAGCTGCTTCGCGTTTTCCGCTCTGTTCCATAATGTTGGTGTAAACAGCAGGCGCTGTTCATCGATTGCAATGGCGTGCAAACCCTGTGCCACCTTACTGCTAAGCACCTCGTCAGCAAAACGGAATGCATCCTCAATCGTCTTGTTTTTCGCATCGAACCCGGGGATGCCAAGTGAACCGACTGTATCCCACACTGCGACCGTTTGAATGGGTACATTGCGGATGAAATCACTTTCTTTCAACTGACTGCTGGCGATGAATCCAGGTAAATCATCCATTGCCTCAGCCAAACTGGCAAATATATTGCGCTTTTCTGCCCCGATTTTACGGTATTGGTACCACGCCTGGGCACCACGCCTATAGGACTCCTCATCACCACGCCCAAACTTCTCGGCCAGCAATCCTTGCGATGAAATCAAACCGGCTAATGCTCTGGCGGTATAAGCGCCACGACTGAATCCGACGATATGTATCTTGTCACCCGGCTGATAATTACGGGAAATGAACGTATATCCACGCACGATGCGTTTGACCAGGCCTGCGCCAAACCCACCGCCAATCAATTGCTGGATCTTATTGCTGGCGTTACCTACGCCATTGATGTATTTGGCTACTTGCGTGATGGGATCTGAAGTGCGCTTCTCCCGCTCCAGGATTTGCCCGCTGACATCCTCGACCTTGGTCCTGGCCGTCATCCTTCCTTCCAGATGATTGAACAGCTTAAATACATTTGAAGGAGGGTCAGCTTTTTTTGCGGAACCTGTTTCATCGACATCGTCCGGATTATTCCAAGTACCGTCTGCGCAAAAAACAATATTCTTTGCCATGCCCGCCTCCTATTGTTATTAGATGGCAGTATATCGCTTAGCCCAAAAATCAAAAACTAGCGCAGGCTGATCTGCGGCCAACCTTTTTCTTGCGCGACTTTCATTAGGGTAGGGTCTGCATCGACAGCCACAGGATTAGTCACCAAGTTCATCAATGGCAAATCATTGTGTGAATCGCTATAGAAGTAGCTGGTCTCGAAGTCGGTCAATTTCTTTCCACGCGCTGCCAACCATTGTTGTAGCCGGGTCACCTTGCCCTGCTGGAAGCTAGGAATTCCTGCAACACCCCCGGTGTATTCACCATTGACCATCTCAGGATCTGTACCAATCAGGTTCTCTACACCATAAGCTGTCGCGATAGGCTTGGTCACAAAACTGTTCGTGGCGGTAATCACCAAGCACAAATCCCCTTCCGACTTGTGCTTGTCTACCAAAATCTGAGCCTTTTCCGTCATCATGGGACGAATCACTTTTTCCATGTATTTCTTGTGCAATTCGTCCAAAAAAGATTTGGGATGCTGTGACAAAGGCTGCAGCTGGAATTTCAAGAACGCCATGATATCCAGACACCCATTCTTGTAATCCAGGTAAAACTGCTCATTGCGGTCATGATGCGTCTTCTCATCCAGCAATCCTTCACCTATCAAGAACAGGCTCCAGTTATAGTCACTGTCACCCGCCAGCAATGTGTTATCCAAATCAAATAATGCCAAATTTTGTTCTAGTGCCATATTACTTTTCTTTTGTGAATTTAAAACCAGTCAATTTAAAACTTTCAGTCGCTTTACTACCTGCAGACAGAATCAGGTACACCCCAACCAGAATCACCGCCAATGCCAGATATTCCGCGGACACCACCACTTCTTTGGCAAACCAGATGCCCACTGCGAACGCTACTACCGGATTCACGAAAGTATTGCTGCTGGCCACCAGCGGGCGCACGTTCTTCAGTAACCACTGATAGGCAGAATAGGCGATCAGAGACCCCAGAATCACCAGGAATATTATTGCACCCCAAGATTTGGCTGATATCTCCGATGGCCAATGCTCCCCCTGCCAAGCGCTTACTGCCAGTAACACCAAGCCACCCACCAGCATCTGTACCGCTGGCGCCATCAACCCGGCGGGCTGGTTCAGGTACCTACCCCACACCGACCCAAATGACCAGCTTGCAGCTGCAAACGTGAGCAGCAATGCGCTGGAAATATCACCGTACAAACTGCCTTGCGTATTCAACAATACAATCCCGGCGAAGCCTATCGCGATACCTAACCACTCTTGCCTGCTGATTTTGTGCCCCCACAATGACGAAAAGATCGCCATCCAGATAGGTGCCGTGGCAATTGAAAGCGCTGCTACGCTGGAACTGACCGTTTGCTGCACAAAGCAGACCGTGCCATTGCCCATCGCTGGCAACAATATGCCTACCATGCCGGAGGCACGCCATTGTTCTGTACTTGGGTTAGGGGCACCGGATAACCGCAATGCACCATACATCAACAAACCAGCGATAGTGAAACGCAAGCCCGCCATCAAGAATGGCGGGAAGCTTTCAATGCCAAAACGAATCGCCAGGTAAGTTGAGCCCCAGATGAAATAGGTACAGAACAGGCAGCCAACAATCAATATGAATTGATGACGTTGGGGCACAGTACGCTACACCTGCGGGTTCAGTTTATGCGACTTCGCATGCAACTTGTTCAAACCATTCAAGTACGCTTTGGCAGAAGCTATCACGATATCGGTATCCGCACCTTGCCCATTGACGATACGTCCTCCTTTGGAGAAGCGCACAGTAACCTCGCCCTGCGAATCCGTACCACTGGTGACGTTATTGACTGAATAAAGCTGCAACTCGGCACCGCTGTTGACGATATGCTCGATGGCCTTGAAAGTCGCATCCACCGGGCCGCCGCCATCTGCTTCAGATTTCTTCTCAGCACCGTTGTCGGAAATGGTCACCAACGCATGTGGAGTCTCGCCGGTTTGCGAGGTCACCTGCAAGTACACCAATTTATAGGTTTCCGCAGCCTCCGACACGAACTCATCACTCACCAACGCATGCAAGTCTTCATCGAATATCTCGGATTTCTTGTCGGCCAAATCCTTGAAGCGCGCGAACGCGGCATTAAGTGCGTCCTCACTTTCCAATTCAATGCCAAGCTCTTTCAAACGCGTGCGAAACGCGTTGCGTCCTGAAAGCTTGCCCAAAGTAAGTTTGTTTGCGTTCCAACCCACATCCTCTGCGCGCATGATTTCGTAAGTCTCGCGATGCTTGAGGACGCCATCCTGATGGATACCGCTTTCATGCGCGAACGCATTGGCACCCACAATAGCCTTGTTAGGCTGTACCGGATAACCCGTGATTGTCGATACCAACTTGCTCGCCGGTACGATTTGCGTAGTATCGATGCGTGTATCGAGATTGAAGATATCGCGACGGGTCTTGATTGCCATGACAATCTCTTCCAAACTGGCGTTGCCTGCGCGTTCTCCCAAACCGTTGATGGTACATTCCACCTGACGCGCACCATTCAACACCGCAGACAAGGAGTTTGCCACCGCCATGCCTAAATCGTTGTGGCAATGTGTACTCCACACCACTTTATCGCTGTTTTTGACGCGTTTGATCAACGTCGCCATACGCTCACCCCATACAACAGGGATGCTGTAACCCACGGTATCCGGCACATTGATGGTCTTGGCACCTGCCGCAATCACTGCATCAAACACGCGTACAAGAAAATCGATATCCGAACGTACCGCATCCTCGGCTGAAAACTCGACATCATGTGTATACTCTAACGCCCATTTCACCGCTTGCACCGCACGCTCCACCACCTGGTCTTCCGTCATGCGGAGCTTGTTTTCCATGTGGATCTTGCTAGTTGCAATAAAGGTATGGATACGGCCATTTTTCTCAGGATGTTCCATTGCCGGGCGTATCGCTTCCCCTGCACGGCGTACATCGTTTTCACTGGCGCGCGCGAGCGAACAGACTTTGGATTTGGTGATCAAGCCGGCAATAGTATGGATAGCGTCGAAATCGCCAGGGCTGGCGGCGGCAAAACCTGCTTCAATCACATCCACACCCAACCTCTCAAGCTGGCGTGCGATACGAATCTTCTCTTCTTTGGTCATGGCTGCGCCCGGACTCTGCTCACCATCGCGCAACGTGGTATCAAAAATAATAATGTTGTCCATGTAAATTCCTAAATCAATGCTTTAAATTCAATAATAAATTTTAACTGCTGAGACAATTTTCAGCGAGCCTAATAGTACGTAAATTGGGATTAAGTTTAGTGTGCGCTTGCGCGCAGCAGACGCAGAGCAGAACGCAAGCCTAACAACAGGCTTGTGCAGATGAAGACAACTTGAACTGGTGAATGAAAATCCATGGTTAAGAATATAGCGGCTTTAGCTAGAATTATCAAGCAGTTAACCTATGAAAGTTTTTAATTGCCTCAGTTGGACTTTTTAATGTTGGATTTGACCCACATGTAGTAACCGGACAACGCATACACCAGCATCACGGTAAACAGCACTTCCGGCGGACTATATGAGACCAGCACAAACCCCAGCACGATAGCCAGAACGGTTACAAACGGCACGCTCTCACGCAGGTTGATATCCTTGCCGCTGTAGAATTTCAGGTCAGAAACCATCGAACCAGCTGCAAACACAGTCACACCAAAGGCCAGCCATTTCATCTGAATGACCCCAAAAAAGATTTCACGCCCGGTAATGCTGTACTCATTCGACACCCATACAAAACCAGCCAGTAACGCTGCAGCTGCCGGGCTGGGCAGCCCTTGGAAATACCGTTTATCCTGAAATGGATCATCTAACTTCGTATTGAACCGTGCCAAGCGTAATGCGGCACAAGCACAATAGATGAACGCGGCGATCCAGCCCAGTTTTTTCAGCGGTCCCAGCGCCCATTCATACATGATCAACGCGGGGGCCACGCCAAACGACACCATGTCAGCCAAGCTATCGTACTCTGCACCGAACGCGCTTTGTGTGTTGGTCATCCTGGCTACCCGTCCATCCAGACCATCCATCACCATCGCAATAAAAACCGCTATCGCCGCCAGCTCGAATTTAGAGTTCATTGCCGAGACGATTGCGTAGAAACCTGAGAACAAGGCTGCCGAGGTAAACAAATTAGGGAGCAGATAAATGCCCTTTTCACGCAAAATGCCGCTGTTCTCGCCCGTTTGCCGACTTTGACGTTGTTTCTCTTCTATCATTGGAATGACCAAGCCTTATGTTAATTACAACTAGTATAACAAATCACAGCCATAACAAAACCTGCATCACAAACTGAGCACAGGGTAGCATGTGGTAATATCACGGCATTTTATTCCGCAGCATAATCGCTCCATCATGCAATTCACTTTACACAAGACCGATGACCTGGCCCGCCGCGGCACACTCTCACTGGCGCATGGCCAGGTGCAAACCCCTGCATTCATGCCCGTGGGCACTTACGGTACTGTCAAAGCCATGTCACCACAAGAGTTGGAAGAAATTGGTGCCCATATTTGTCTAGGCAACACCTTCCATTTGTGGCTGCGCCCCGGATTGGATGTCATTGCCGCACACGGCGGCCTGCATAAGTTCATGGGGTGGGATAAACCGATATTGACCGATTCCGGCGGCTTTCAGGTATGGAGTCTGGGCGATCTGCGCAAAATCACCGAAGAAGGCGTGAAATTCCGCAGCCCCATCAATGGTGACAGTTGCTTTCTGACGCCGGAAGAATCCATGCGCATTCAACGGATTTTGAACAGCGACATCGTGATGATCTTCGACGAATGCACTCCCTACCCCGCCACGCATGAACAGGCACGCAAATCCATGGAGCTTTCGCTTAGATGGGCAAAACGCAGCAAAGCAGCGCACGAAGGTAATCCCAATGCGCTGTTCGGTATCGTACAGGGAGGCATGTATGAAGACTTGCGCGACATCTCACTTAACGGCCTGAAGGAAATCGATTTTGACGGCTTTGCCATTGGCGGACTTTCTGTCGGCGAGCCAAAAGAGGATATGCTGCGCATCCTCGCCCACACAGCCCCCAAGATGCCCGTGCACAAACCACGATACCTAATGGGTGTTGGCACACCGGAAGACCTGGTGGACGCCGTCAGCTTTGGCATAGACATGTTCGACTGCGTAATGCCTACCCGCAATGCCCGCAACGGCTGGTTATTCACGCAGTATGGCGACGTAAAGATCAAGAACGCCAGCTACAAGAGCGACACCCGCCCGCTGGATGAAGATTGCCAGTGCTACACCTGCCGTAACTTCACCCGCGCCTATCTGCATCACCTGTTCCGCGTTGGCGAGATTCTGGGCGCGCGACTCAACACCATCCATAACCTGCATTACTACCAATTCTTGATGCAAGGCATGCGTGATGCAATTGAAGCTGGCCGCTTTGTTGAATTCAAGCAAGAGTTTGCTGCCAAGCGTGCGCGGCTAAGTACTGCCGAATAAACAGTTTAATCGTTACTCCAATTTTCATTACCACGACCATCGGGCTGGAATCCTTATCCAGATTGCCTTGCAGAGGCATGGTTTCGATAATGAACGCGCGCGTAAAGTATGTTAGATCATGCCACGCATAAAAACCATCGCGCCTAGCTTCATGATGTGTATTTTTGATTCGCCAAGAAAACAATTCTCTTGGCGAATCAATTTAGTTGCTAATTTAGAAAACTTGCCACTTTATTAACAAAGTCTGAATTGTACTGAAATAGTGAACCATGCCCTGAATCTGGATATAACACCAATTGTGCATCTGGAAGATGCTTATACATTTCAATAGAGTTAGCTGTATCCAGCATCGTATCGTTAGACCCCTCCACTACCAGTACTGGCTGCCCAATTGATTTGAGCAATTTAAATTCTGGATCTGGTGTATTTGCCCAAGTAATTAAAGCCTTGGCGTGTGAGTTCATATCCTCTTTGGAGATTTCAGGATCTCTATCTTTTCTTACGTTTACCCTTCCAATAAACTCCTTGGCAGCCTGCTGGCTTTTTGCACTTTGAGTAAAGAACAAATCAAGCCTTGGGTCTGGAAGGTTTTTTGAAAACGCTTCATCCAGCACTTTCATCAGATGATCTCCGCCTCCCTTATAAGAAGTACCGACTAGGACGACTTTTCTAATTTTTTCAGGATGTGCGGCTGCAAGTTCTTGCGCGATAAACCCACCCATAGAAAAACCTATAAGATCAACCTGTTGATAACCCAAGGCTGAAATGAATGAATAAGCATCTTTCGTCATTTGCTCGATGCTATCGGCCACTTTTCCTGTACTGTGCCCCATGCCGGTATTGTTAAATACAATTACTTGATGTGATTTGGCTAAACCATCCACCACAGCAGGATCCCAGTAGTCCATCGTACCTATGAAATGCTGCAAAAATACAATAGGGACACCATTCTTGTTCCCAAAACTTCTATAAGAAAATTTAATTCCATCAGCTTGTACAGCCTGGTTGACTGCTGTAGCTAGGCTAACATTTGCATCAGCAGCAGAAACATTTGCCACATTCATGCCCATCAGAAAACTAAATATTAATGCCTTGTTGAAAATCAAATTAAGTCTACGCATTTTATTTCTCCTAGATTAAGATTAAAATACATTAATGTACCGTACGGTACATATTAATTTATGCGCTTGTATTGCACCTGTCAACATTTTTTTGTACTATCCGGTAAATAATTATGGAGATTGACGATTAATACTGTTACTGCAAAACGTCCGCGGGGTAGGCCAAGAAAGTTTGATAGAGACGAAGCCCTGAAAATGGCACTCGATTTGTTTAGAAGTAAAGGTTATGACCATACCTCTTTAAATGATTTGACTGAGGCTTTAAATATCAACAAGCCCAGCTTATTCGCTGCTTTTGGCAATAAGGAATGTCTCTTCAAGGAAGCGCTCAACACCTATGTGACTGGCCCAGCGGCATACTTCAATGAAGTGCTTAATGAAAAGACAACGAAAGATCTTGTCAGAAAATTACTTACAAGTTCTGTGGAGGTGCTTTATTACAAAGACGAGCCTCACGGCTGTCTAGTTGTAATGAGTTCTGCGAGTGAAGAGCTGCAAAAAATTGGTATTCAACAGAAGATTGCCTCTAATTTAAGAACCCATCAGCAAAAACTCGAGAAACGATTTGAGCTTGCTAAAGATGAGGGTGAGTTGCCACCTGAAACCAATTGTGAAAAGCTTGCAATCTATTTATCAACAATTCACAAAGGGCTATCGCTACAAGCCATCAACGGCGCCACAAAAGAAGAATTACTACTGCTAGTAGAACAAGTCCTCGATTTGTGGCCATCTAACAAATGACGATTACAATTAAATTCAAGCCTGAGCCAACCTCATTAACCTCAATCACTTATTCAAGGCAAATGTAAAGTTATCAAGCAAAATTACTTTACTAAATGCAGACAAGGATTTGCAACCAAATGCTCAAAACTGCAATCTATTAGCTGATGTGCTAAAATCCCACGATTGTCATTTTTGTTTTTTAAGAGGTTTTTATGTGGATTAGCAATGCTTATGCCGCAGGTGCCGCACCAGACACCGGGATTGCCAGCTTTTTGCCGATGATCGTTATTTTCGTGCTGTTCTATTTCATGCTGATTCGTCCGCAAATGAAACAGGCCAAGCAACATAAAGCGATGATCGATGCGCTGAAAGTAGGTGATGAAGTAGCTACCGCAGCAGGCATCGTAGGGAAAGTCACCAAGATAGGCGACAACTATGTGAGCATAGAGATTGCGGCGAACACTGTGGTGAACGTGCAGCGCCATACCGTACAAACACTCTTGCCGCCTGGCACAATCAAATCCATTTAAACAGCACCAACAACAAACTCAGAGCGTCGTTACTCATGAACCGTTACCCGAAGTGGAAATATTTTCTGATCGCAGCCGTTGTACTGATTGGCCTGCTTTACACCATCCCCAATTTTTTTGGCGAATCACCTGCAGTGCAAGTCAGCCCCGCAAAAACGACTTTGAAGGCAGACAATGCGTTGCTGGGCAAGGTAGAAGCATCGCTGAAACTGGCCAACATTCCATTTAACGGTATTTTTCTGGAACCTAGCGGCGTAAAGGTACGTTTCAACAATCAGGACGATCAACTCAAAGCCAAGGATAATCTGGTCAACAACCTCGGTAAGGATTACACGGTAGCGTTGAACTTGCTGACCAAAACCCCGAGCTGGTTGCTGAACATCGGCGCGAAGCCGATGAACAAGGGTCTTGACCTGCAAGGCGGCGTCCACTTCTTGCTGCAAGTGGACATGAAAGCGGCCATCGACAAGGCGGCTGAGAGCAACGTTGGCGATTTTCGCAGCGCTTTGCGTCGCGAGAAAATCAACTATTTCGGCATTACGCGTGAAGGCCAAAAAGTCGTCGTGAACTTTGAAAGCGAAGATGAGCGCACCAAAGCCCGCTCTGTGTTAAGCAAGGACTTTCCAGACCTGACGCTGAGTACGGGCGGCAGCGGCAAGGAATTGACGCTGACTTCCAGTATAGGGCCGGTTTCGCAAAAACGTATTCAGGAATTTGCCCTGAAGCAAAACTTGCAAACGTTGCATAATCGTATCAATGAACTGGGTGTAGCCGAACCTATCGTGCAGCAACAAGGGTTGGATCGCATCGTGGTGCAATTGCCAGGCGTTCAGGATACTGCCAAAGCTAAGGAGATCTTGGGACGTACCGCCACGCTGGAAATCCGCATGGTGGATGAAGAAAAAACCGATTTCGCGACCTTGGAAGCTGCTGCCGGAGGCAAGGTACCGTTCGGCGATGAGTATTACAAAGACCGCGAAGGCCGCGGCATCCTGGTTAAGAAAAACGTCGTATTGACTGGCGACCGCATCACTGACGCTGGCCCAGGCGTGGATAGCCGTACAGGCCGCTCCGTGGTGAATGTGACGCTGGATGGCCGCGGCGCAGGCATCTTCAAGAACGTCACACGTGATAATGTAGGCAAACGCATGGCAATTCTGTTGATTGAAAAAGGCAGTGCCGAAGTGATTACCGCGCCAACCATTAACGAAGAAATTGGTGGTGGCCGTGTACAGATCAGCGGGATGGACTCCCCACAAGAAGCAACCGATATTTCCCTGCTATTGCGTGCTGGCGCACTGGCTGCTCCAATGGAAATCATTGAAGAACGTACCGTTGGCCCTAGCATGGGCGAAGAGAACATCAAACGTGGTGTCCATTCGACCTTATGGGGGTTTGCTGCGATTGCCGTGATGATGGTTGTTTATTATATGGTATTTGGCGGTGTTTCTGTACTGGCGCTGGGCGTTAACCTGCTGTTGCTGGTAGCGATCCTGTCCATGCTGCAGGCGACCCTTACCTTGCCTGGCCTGGCGGCGATCGCCCTGGCATTGGGGATGGCGATTGATGCCAACGTGTTGATCAACGAGCGCGTGCGTGAAGAACTACGTAATGGCAATACGCCACAAGCCAGTATCCATGCTGGTTATGACCGTGCATTCGATACGATTCTGGACTCCAACGTCACTACACTAATTGCCGGCCTGGCACTGTTCATGTTCGGCACTGGCCCCATCAAGGGGTTTGCAGTAGTGCACGTGCTGGGTATTTTGACCTCCATGTTCAGCGCCGTCCTCGTTTCCCGCGCGATTGTGAACATGATTTACGGTTATCGCCGTAAGCTGGACAAAATCTCTATCGGCCAGATTTATAAAGCCAAATAAATAACGCTCAATTAACCATTACAGACAAAGCGCTTTCAGATGGAACTGTTTAGAATCAAAAAAGATATTCCCTTCATGAGTTATGGCCGTATCACTACGGCTATCTCGCTGGTTACCTTCATTTTGGCTGTGTTCTTTTTATGGTCTAAAGGCCTAAATTACGGCGTGGACTTTACCGGCGGTACAGTGATGGAGGTTCATTACCCCCAGACAGCCGACATCAACGGCATCCGTAAAGCCATGGATGGTATTGGCCTTAAGGATGCCACCGTGCAGAACTTCGGCACCAGCCGCGATGTGCTGATTCGCCTGCCTGTTCGCAAAGACATGTCGATTGCACAACTCTCCGAAAAAGTGGGTGCGGCACTGAAAACAGCAGACGCGCAAGCCGCAGTACAACGTGTTGAAAGCGTAGGCTCTCAGGTAGGTGAAGAACTTTATGACAACGGTGCATTGGCGATGTTGCTGGTATGTGCCGGTATCATGGCTTATCTGGCCATCCGTTTCGAATGGCGTTTTGCTGTTGCTGCCATCATCGCCAATATGCATGACGTAGTGATTATCCTAGGCTTTTTTGCCTTCTTCCAATGGGAGTTCAATCTAACCGTGCTAGCTGCTGTGCTGGCTGTTCTCGGCTATTCCGTCAACGAATCCGTCGTGGTGTTCGACAGGGTGCGCGAGAACTTCCGCAAAATGCGCAAAGCCTCTGTAGTGCAGGTAATTGATAATGCGATTACCCGTACCATGTCGCGTACCATTATCACCCACGCCATGACGCAAACCATGGTTGGCTCCATGCTGCTGTTTGGTGGTGAAGTGCTGCATAACTTTGCCTTAGCCCTCACCATCGGGATTCTGTTCGGGATTTACTCCTCCGTTCTGGTAGCCAGCCCGATTGCGATGTGGCTCGGCGTCAATCGCGCCAATTTGATTGGTGACACCCAGAAAAAGGAAAACAATCCTGCAGAAACAATGCCTTAACAATACCACTCTATTGATAAGCAAACGCTTCAAGGGTACACTGCAAGGGTGTTTATCTTGCTAGTACACATTTTTGGATAATATCCCGCTTCCCTACCAATTCGGTATTCTGTTCACCTTACTGCTGATTTCGGCTTTCTTTTCGATAGCCGAAACCAGCTTGATGTCTGCTAACCGTTATCGCCTGCGTCATCTAAGCAAGGAAGGCAGTCGCGGCGCCCGTCTGGCCTTGGTTCTGCTTTCCAAAACAGACAAACTTCTTGGCGTCATATTGCTAGGCAATACGCTATGTATTGCTGCCTCAACTACACTTGCGACGGTCATTAGCGTCAATCTTTTTGGTGAAGGTGATTTTGTTCTAGCAGTCGCCACCCTGGCGATTAGTTTTTTGATACTAGTGTTCGGTGAGATATCTCCCAAAGTAATAGGTGCCGCCAATCCGGAAAAGTGGGCCATGCGCTCAAGCTTCATGCTCTACCCACTGCTGAAGCTATTTTATCCTGCTGTATGGTTTGTGAATCTACTTGTCAGCGGCTTTCTCCGGCTATTTTCCATCAAACCAAACTTTGAAGAGGTTGCGCATGCCGTCAGCATGGAAGAGTTGCAAACCATTGTGACTGATGCTGGCCACTATATTCCCAAAAAGCACCGGACTATTCTACTGAACTTGTTCGAGCTGGAAAAAATCACCGTTGATGATGTAATGACAGCTCATACACAAGTAGAAGCTATTGACTTTGATGCCGAACTTGACGAAATCCTTGCCCGCATCTCCAACAGCCACCACACGCGCCTGCCAGTCCGACATGGCGACCATGAAGAGATTGTCGGCATCCTGCATGTCCGCAAGGTAATCAATCACTTGCGCCTTAATGCGAATGCAGATATCACCAAAGACGACTTGAAAGATATCTTAGCAGCCCCCTACTTTATTCCATCCGGCACACCGTTATACACACAGATACAGCAATTCCAGGAAAATCAGGAACGTATCGCTTTAGTGGTGGACGAATATGGGGAGTTCCGCGGACTCGTGACACTGGAAGATATCCTGGAGGAAGTCATAGGCGATTTCACCACACAGTCCCCCAGTCGTGCTAGCAGCTACCGTCAAGAACCTGACGGCAGCTGGATCGTAGATGGCAGCAGCAGCCTGCGCGACCTGAACAAGAAACTTGGTTTGAATCTGCCGCTGGATGGACCTCGCACTCTCAACGGGCTAGTACTGGAACATTTCGAGGATATCCCGGAACCCAGCACAGGCTTCCGCATCGGTGAACACACCCTGGAAATCCTGCAAACGCAGGACAGGGTAGTGAAAAGTGTCAAAATCTTTCCTTGAAATTCATAATTAACGACTGTTTTCACCATTAAATTTGTGCTTGAATTTTTTTCTGTTCGGCTCAAAATAGCATTAAGGATTAGAGATTCAGCAAATGACCCATATACGACCGACAGGTGACACTGCGATAAAACCCAGTGAGGTTAAACCCAAACTGCCTTCGATGTATAAAGTTTTGCTAATCAATGACGATTACACTCCTATGGAATTTGTAGTGGAAACGATACAGCGTTTTTTTAACAAAAGCCGTGAACAAGCGACACAAATCATGCTCAAAGTACATACTGAGGGCGTAGGCATCTGCGGTGTTTATCCTCAGGACATTGCAGAAACAAAAATGAATCAGGTACTTAACCATGCAAGGGAATCTCAGCATCCCCTGCAGTGTATGGTTGAGCCAGCTTAAGGCATAGGAAAGTAAGGTACAGGAATGATAGCGCAAGAATTGGAAGTAAGCCTTCACATGGCATTTATGGATGCACGGCAGAAGCGTCATGAGCTCATCACTGTCGAGCACTTGCTTCTAGCCATGCTGGATAACCCGACAGCAGCAGACGTCTTACGCGCATGCGGTGCCAAATTCGAAGAACTGCGTGCCGAGCTGACCCAATACATTGAGGAACACACTCCAACGGTTGCAGGCGAAGAAGAAGTGGATACGCAACCTACGCTAGGTTTTCAGCGCGTCATTCAGCGTGCCATGTTGCATGTACAGTCCTCTGGCAAAAAAGAAGTCACCGGTGCCAACGTGCTGGTAGCCATTTACGGCGAAAAAGATTCCCATGCGGTATTCTTCCTGCATCAGCAAGGTATCACGCGTCTTGATGTTGTCAATTTCATCTCGCATGGAGTCGCCAAGGTGCCTGGCAATAACCGGACAGAAGGAACAGAAGCCGAGACTGAGACTGAGGCAGCGCCTGCTGGCGCTTTAGAAAACTACACCCTCAACTTGAATGCCCAGATTGCTGCCGGAAAAATCGATCCGCTTATTGGCCGCGGTCCAGAGCTTGAGCGTGTTGTACAAACTTTGTGCCGCCGCCGCAAGAACAACCCCTTGCTGGTAGGTGAAGCCGGGGTCGGCAAAACAGCGATTGCAGAAGGCTTGGCACGACGTATCGTCGAAAAAGACATCCCCGAGATACTTGCTAACGCAACCGTATACTCATTGGACATGGGTGCTTTACTGGCAGGAACCAAATATCGCGGTGATTTTGAGCAGCGCCTGAAGGCTGTCATCAAACAATTGTCTGAAAAACCAGAAGCCGTGCTATTCATCGACGAGATACATACACTGATTGGCGCCGGTGCTGCGAGCGGTGGTACGCTGGATGCCAGCAATCTGCTGAAACCAGCCTTATCCAATGGCACACTGAAATGTATCGGCGCAACTACTTATCAGGAATATCGCGGCATTTTCGAGAAAGACCATGCGCTATCTCGCCGTTTCCAGAAGATTGACGTCGCGGAACCCAGCATTCCAGAGACGATTGAGATCCTTAAAGGACTCAAATCCCGTTTTGAAGCACATCATGGTATCAAATATAGCGCCAGCGCTTTGACGACTGCTGCAGAGCTCTCGGCCAAATATATCAATGACCGCCACCTGCCTGACAAGGCGATAGACGTGATAGATGAGGCCGGTGCAGCACAGCGCGTCCTGCCTAAGTCTAAACAGAAAAAGGTTATTACTAACAAAGAGATCGAGGATATCGTTGCCAAGATTGCACGCATTCCACCCAAAAACATTAACAGTGATGACCGCAGTACACTCAAGACACTTGAGCGTAATCTCAAGTCGGTAGTGTTCGGTCAGGACAAAGCTATCGAAGCTCTAGCCTCTGCCGTCAAAATGGCACGCAGCGGCTTAGGGCAAACCAACAAACCGATTGGCAGCTTCCTGTTCAGCGGCCCGACTGGTGTTGGTAAAACCGAAGTTGCCAAACAATTGGCCTACACTTTAGGTATCGAGCTGATACGCTTCGACATGAGCGAATACATGGAGCGACATGCGGTAAGCCGCTTGATTGGCGCGCCTCCAGGCTATGTCGGTTTTGAGCAGGGCGGCCTATTGACTGAAGCAGTTACCAAACAGCCATATTGCGTACTGTTACTGGATGAGATAGAAAAAGCGCATCCGGACATCTTCAATATCCTGCTGCAGGTAATGGATCACGGCACGCTTACAGACAATAATGGCCGCAAGGCGGATTTCCGCAATGTCACCATCATCATGACGACCAACGCTGGCGCAGAAGCCTTAAGCAAGACCAGCATGGGCTTTACCACCAGCAAACAAACAGGCGACGAACAGGCTGATATCAAACGCTTGTTCAGCCCGGAATTCCGTAACCGTCTGGATGCTGTTGTGTCATTCAGCGCACTGACTCCAGAGATTATCTTGCGCGTAGTGGATAAATTCCTGATGCAGCTGGAAGACCAGTTGCATGAGAAAAAAGTGGATGTCACCTTCAGCGATGCGCTTAAAACGTATCTTGGCAAGAAAGGCTTCGATCCGCTCATGGGCGCGCGCCCGATGGCCAGACTTATTCAAGACACCATCCGCAAGGCATTGGCTGATGAGCTCCTGTTCGGCCGTTTAGCCAACGGTGGCTCCGTACATGTAGACATTGACGATAAAGACGAAATAAAACTCATCTTCAGTACCGACAACAAGAAATCTGAAGAAGATTTAGCTACCGCGGTTTAATTGCACCCATGAGAACGGCCAACTTATCCAGTATAGGTTGGTCGTTTTTCCATAATGCTGTTAAACAATTCACTCTCAGTCCAACCTTTTAGCCATGCGCGCAGTTTGGCGTAATGTGCATTCTCAAACCAGGCGCCATCCACCGCAGCAAACTGCCGGACAAAGGGGAAAATCGCCATATCCACCAAGCTTTCGGTAGTTCCCAGCAAATATGCATGCTGCTGCAACAAGTCCTCCAGCTTTTGCAGGAACACCTCTCCGTCAGCGCGATGTCCAATCTGGGATTTCTGCGGATATCGTTCTGGATATTTGTAAGCGTCCAAAGCACGTTTGAACGATGTATCATTTTCTGTGATCAATCCTCTGGAAACCTCATCCAGATGGCCTGCCGAAAGTTGGTTCAGTAATGCGAACAGCATGATGTCCAGACTTTCATCAATTACCTTGCCATCTGGCAGCACCAGCACAGGCACTGTACCTTTGGGCGAAACCTGCAACATAAGGCTAGGTTTGTCGCGCAAGGAAACTTCACGAATCTCTACTTGAATATTAGCTAGTTTGAGCGCCATCCTGGCACGCATGGCATATGGGCAGCGGCGATAGGAATATAAGATTGGCAACGTCATGTACTTAATCCAATGCCAGAAGTGCCTTACAAGCAAGCTAGCTTATCCTAAAGCTTTACAGACATCGCTTACAAGCCGTGGCCCTTTGTAGATAAGCCCGCTGTACACCTGCACCAGACTTGCCCCGGCGGCTATCTTTTCCGCGGCATCCGTACCGCTTAAAATACCGCCTACGCCGATAATAGGCACTTGGCCTTGCAATGCGCTAGATAATTCACGAATCACTCTGGTAGAAGCATCTCTTACAGGCAATCCGGATAATCCTCCTGCTTCTTCTGCATTCGACATGCCTTTCACTGCATCACGCGACAAAGTGGTGTTGGTAGCGATAACAGCATCTATACGATGTTGGATCAGCAAATCCGCAATCTCTCTCACCTGTTCACTGGTTAAATCCGGTGCGATCTTCAGGGCTAAAGGCACATATTTCCCATGTTGCTGAGCCAATATACTCTGCTCAGACTTCAATCGCGAAAGCAAGTTGGAAAGCGCATCTGCAGCTTGCAAGTCCCGTAAGTTCTTTGTGTTGGGAGAAGATATGTTGACAGTGATATAGCTCGCATATGCATACACTTTTTGCATACATATCAGGTAATCATCCACTGCATGTTCAAGCGGTGTATCAAAATTCTTGCCGATATTGATACCGAGAATCCCATGGTAATGCGAGGCCTTTACATTCTCAATCAGCTTATCCACTCCCAGGTTATTAAATCCAAAACGATTGATGACACCTTGAGCTTCCGGCACACGGAACAACCTGGGTTTGGGATTGCCGGGCTGCGGACGAGGCGTTACGGTACCGATTTCAATGAACCCGAACCCTAGCTTGGCCATACCATCAATCACCACACCATTTTTGTCCAAACCTGCTGCCAAACCTACCGGATTAGGGAATACAAGTCCCATCACCGTACGAGACTTACATACAGGCGGTGCTAGACACATCGACAGAAATCCACACTTCTCAGCGAATTTCAATACCTTCAGCGTTAAGTCATGAATTCGCTCGGCATCGAATTTAAACAGCAACGGCCTGGTAAAAGAATAAATATTCATATTGATATTTTAAATCTTTCGGACAAAATAGCGGTGCCCGCATTCTCGACACTTGAACTGTCTGCCATCTACGGTTTTAGATAGTGGCGGCTTACCACAATTAGGACATTTGACTGGGTCTCCTTCCTTGGCAATCTCGACATAGTCGCGAACACTAAGTGTGTTTGCAACAATAGGTGGAACCAGTTTCTTATGATGAAAAGTACCCAGGATAATTAAAAACAAAGCGGACAGTTCAAGCATGGCATTGAGCTTAACACCCATGACATGCTGATTGATAAACAGATCGACATGATGGAATGAGGCCATACGGATAATGACAAAACCGCTTAGCAGCACCAACCCCACCCAGGTAAGCTTGAAACGACGCCAGCTGTTGGCAAGATATAACCGCAGAAATATCAGTAGCAGCACCATGCCAGCCCCCACTGCAACAACGAATGCGAACTGGTAGTACCTCCGGTAAGCATACCAGCCTTCTGCCAATGCATCATCCTTCATTGCCTCGGTAAACCAGCTTTGCAGATCCAACTGCTTGTTAATACCAAGAAAAATCAGCAACAGCACCAAGGCCAGCCAGAATCTTCCATCCACACCTAGCCTACGGTGGTTCCTATATTGTCGAGCGGCGCAAAATGCTGCCAAAAAATAAGCCACCACTGTAACCCAGCCTATCCAGGTTGGATCGCCTATACCAGGATGCCAATGACCTGCCTCAACAGCAGCAAGCGCTTGTATCGGAAGCAAAAACAGCCATACTAAAGCTAGACGCATATTATTATTGCCTCCTGCGTTGAGTTACTGCTACAGCAGCACCTTCTCGATACCACCGTTATTGGCTTTTTGTACATATTTCTGCAGCCAATTTTCGCCCAACAAGTGTCTAGCCATCTCGACCACGATATAGTCGGCTTTAATCCCAGTATCATCACCATAGCGCGACAAGCCTTGCAGGCAGCTTGGGCATGAGGTAAGGATTTTGACTTCCTGTTCGGGATTGCCAACCGTCAGACCCAATTTGTGCATGCCTTTTTCAAGCTCTTCCTGCTTGCGGAATTTTACCTGAGTAGCGATATCTGGCCGTGCCGCTGCAAACGTACCTGATTCACCACAACAACGGTCATTGAGCTGTACATCCTGGCCCATCAGCGTATTAGTAACTTTAATAGGCGCATATGTTTTCATTGGTGTATGACATGGATCGTGATACATATATTTCACCCCAGTCACTCCAGCCAGCTTCACATTTTTCTCCATCAAATACTCGTGGATATCCAGCAAACGGCAGCCTGGGAAAATCTTCTCAAACTCATACTTCTGCAGTTGGTCCATGCAGGTACCACAGGAAACAATGACCGTCTTGATATCAAGATAGTTAAGCGTATTCGCCACTCGGTGGAACTGTACGCGGTTATCTGATGTAATCTCTTGGCCTTTATCATGGTTACCCGATGCAGTCTGCGGGTACCCGCAACACAAATAGCCGGGAGGCAACACCGTGATTGCGCCTATTTCATATAACATGGCCTGCGTTGCCAAGCCAACCTGTGAGAACAAGCGCTCCGACCCGCAACCGGGGAAATAGAACACCGCGTCCGAATCATCATTGACTTTTTGCGGATTGCGAATCACCGGGATCATGGTGTCATCCTCGATCCCAAGCATCGCACGCGAAGTCTTGGTCGGCATTTTTTTTGGCATCGGCCGATTGATAAAATGGATGACCTGCGCCTTGAGTTCAGCCTTACCCACAGTAGCAGGGGGTACCTTCTTATCCTTGAGCAATCCGAAACGCTTAGCCAGCCCGTTAGCAAAGTTGATGGCCTTATAGCCAACACTTATCATGCTGCCACGCAAAAGCTTAATCGTAGCCGGATCCTTGGCATTCAAGAACGCCATTCCGGCTGCAGTACCTGGATTGAATTTTTTCTTGCCTTGTTCTCGCAGGAAGTTGCGCATTTTGATAGAAACGTCGCCGAAATCAATATCCACTGGACATGGCTTCTCACAACGATGGCAAACCGTGCAATGATCAGCCACATCATTAAACTCGTCAAAATGCTGTAGAGAAATTCCTCGGCGCGTTTGTTCTTCGTACAAGAAGGCCTCAATCAGCAATGAAGTCGCTAGGATCTTGTTGCGTGGACTATAAAGCAGATTGGCGCGTGGTACATGCGTACTGCATACAGGTTTACATTTACCGCAACGCAAACAGTCAGAAATATCGTCTGCAATCTCACCAATTGCCGATTGTTCCATGATGATGGACTCTTGCTCCAGCAGGCCGAAGCTCGGCGTGTAGGCATTATCCAGCCCTGAACCCGCCATTAGCTTACCTCTATTGAAGTGGCCGTCCGGGTCTACCTTACTTTTATAAACCGCGAATGTATCGATGGTGGATTTATCCAGAAACTCCATCTTGGTGATGCCAATCCCATGCTCACCGGATATCACCCCGTCGAGACTGCGCGCCAACGCCATCACACGCGCCACGGCCGTATGTGCATCCTGCATCATCTCGTAATCATCGGAATTGACTGGGATATTGGTATGCACGTTACCGTCACCAGCATGCATGTGCAAGGCAATGAACACACGGCTTTTCAAGATGACTTTGTGAATCTCATCCAGGCGGTTAAGCACCTTCTGGAATTCTCGACCACTGAACATCTCTTCCAGGGGACGTTTCAGTTCACGCTTCCAGGAAACGCGCAAATCATATACCTGCACGGCACGGAACACGTTTTCATGCTTGGTATAAGCCTTACCCAATTCGCCAAGCACATGGACGGGCGCATCCAGGCTGTTTAAAATCAAGCGCCAATTGCTGCGCAGCTCACGAACCAGCTGCAAAGCCAGCTGCTGCTTGGACTGCATCATCTGTGGATCCACATGACCTTCGTCATCTGCCTGCAATGGCAAATCACCTGTGAAGAAAGTTTCAAGCGCGTCCAGCAGTTTCAATTTATTATGAATTGAAAGCTCGATATTGATACGCTCTATTCCATCGGAATAATCGCCCAGCCTTGGCAGTGGGATCACGACATCTTCATTGATTTTGAAGGCATTGGTATGTTTGGCAATCGCAGCGGTACGTGCACGGTCGAGCCAGAACTTCTTGCGCGCCTCTGCAGAAACCGCGATAAATCCTTCACCATCGCGCGCATTGCACAAACGCACTACCTGTGACGCAGCTTGCCCAACCGCATCTTCATCATCACTGGCGATATCACATAACAACACCATTTTTGGCCGTTGCTGGCGCGCAGCTTTGGTCGCATAGCCTACCGCCTTGATATACCGTTCATCCAGATGCTCCAAGCCAGCGAGAATTACCGATGGGTCTTTTTTCGCCAAAGTATCCAAATAATCTTTGATTTCTACAATGGCAGGTACGGCATTCGACACATAGCCAAAAAACTCCAGTGCGATAGTACGCACATGCTTTGGCATACGATGCAGGACAAATGTCGCACTGGTGATGAGCCCATCACAGCCTTCTTTTTGCACACCGGGCAACCCACTCAAGAACTTATCAGTAACGTCTTTACCCAATCCCACTTTTCTGAAACTTGGGCCAGGAATCTCGATAACCTCAGACTCACCCAGTTGGGTTTTCATGTCCACGTCATAACGCGTAAGTCTGAAGCGCGCTGTTTCAATATCATGAATCTTGCCCAGATTATGATCTAAACGCTCGATCTCCAGCCACTGGGCATCTGGTGTCACCATACGCCAGCTGGCCAGATTGTCTAGCGCGGTACCCCAAAGCACGGCTTTCTTGCCACCTGCATTCATCGCTACGTTACCGCCAATACAGCATGCATCTGCAGAGGTAGGGTCACAAGCAAACTCCAGCCCAGCTTCGCTCGCAGCATCCATGGCACGTCGTGTGACCACGCCCGCCCCACACTCAATGACCGGCACTTGCCGTACAACCCCTGGCAGGGAACGCATTTTTACACCAGAATGTTTATCCAGCTTTTCGGTGTTGATTACTGCGGACAATGGGGTGAGTGGTACGGCTCCACCCGTATATCCAGTACCGCCCCCACGCGGGATCACGGTCAGGCCTAGCTCTATACAGGCCTTTACCAAATGCGCGATTTCCATCTCGTCATCAGGATTCAGGACCACAAATGGGTATTCCACGCGCCAGTCGGTCGCATCCGTCACATGAGATACACGTGCCAGGCCATCGAACTGGATATTATCCTTGCGGGTGATTTTGCTGAACTTGGAAAGTGCTTTCTTGCGCAGATCATAGGATTGTCTAAAGTCATTAGCAAAACGCTCGACGGCTTGTTTGGCTGCAACTACCAGCTTTTGTACTTTGGCATTGTTATTACTGCGTTCATCAATCGCACTGATACGATGATACAGTGCATCAATCAAGGCCTGACGGCGCTTAGGATTGTCCAAAAGATCATCTTGCAGATACGGATTGCGACTAACCACCCACAAGTCCCCCAGCACCTCGAACAGCATGCGCGCGCTACGTCCGGTTTTGCGCTCAGCGCGCAATTCATTCAGCACCTGCCAAACCTCTTCCCCCAGAAACCGAATGACGATTTCACGGTCAGAAAATGATGTGTAGTTGTAAGGAATCTCACGCAAGCGGGCAACAGGAGGAGTCTGTGCTTGCAATGCTTCTGCAGGTATAGGTGCGTTCATTGATAACAAAATACAAACAAAAGCAGATTATATCATGTGGCCGTCACGTAAATAATGACAAGATTTTTAGGGGTATTTAACCACATCAACCGCAAAAACGTTAAAATCACGGCCATGTCAAAGATCAAACAATCCGTGTTTAGCTTTATCGCGCTAGGCTTAACTGGTTTGCTGATTTACAGTTTGACCCAAGAACCTAATGCGCCAGATGTCACTTTCGTGACCTTGGACGGCAACAAGATTCAAATGACTGACTTGAGGAACAAAGTCGTGCTGATAAATTTTTGGGCCACAGACTGTTCAAGTTGCATCAAGGAAATGCCAGAATTGGTCGACACCTACAGAAAATATAGAGCCAAGGGTTTTGAAGTGGTTGCTGTTGCCATGCCCTACGACCCACCTGCCCAGGTAGTTAATTATCAGAAAGAAAAGGATATCCCGTTTCCTATCATGCATGATGGTTTTGGCGAAATTTCTGGTAAATTTGGTGACGTGGATGCAACACCAACGACATTTATTTATGACAAAAATGGCAAGAGAATCCAGCACATCACCGGGAAACTGGATTTTTCCCGTTTACATGCGATCTTGGATAAAGAATTAGGCTGACATGCTCTGGATTAAAGCGTTCCATATTGTTTTTGTAACCAGCTGGTTTGCAGGATTGTTTTATTTACCCCGGCTATTTGTCAATCATGCAATGGTAAACGACCCGGCCACGCATGACCGCCTGTCGATGATGGAATACAAACTGTTTCGGTTTATGACCCCTTTGGCCTTACTGGCCCTCATATTCGGCTTGTGGCTATGGCTGGGATATGGATTTAGCGGGGGCTGGATGCATGCAAAACTCACACTGGTATTAGGTTTAGTTATCTATCACTGGTATTGCGGCAAGCTGCTGAAAGAGTTCCAGGCCGGACGCAACTCCCGCAGCCATATATGGTATCGCTGGTTTAACGAAATCCCAGTGCTGATTTTATTGGCAGTTGTTATTTTAGTCGTAGTGAAACCGTTCTAAATGATTGATACCAATATACTTGATTCCGATTGGCTTCTGCATATGCTGCAAAAAGCCAGCAACACGCCTAAAGGCCGTATTCTTGCCTTGTTTGATATTTTACAGGACTGGCTGAATGCGCCCCTCATAGGGGAGGCTGTTTCCAACATCACTATCAAGCCATCATCTGCCTACCCTCGTCTGCAAAAATTCATTGTAGAGCAAGCCAATCAACTTGGTGTGCAAATGCCGCAGTTGCTGGCCGACCAGATATGCCTGATAGCTATCGCCGCGATACAAGAAAAATCTCAAAACATTGAATCCACATGCATGCATCATGCAAAGCTTGTAGTAGATGCCCTGATAATTGCACAAACCAGAAAAACACCTTCCTTTTTTGAAGGCAAACGTTACATATCTGGCATTGCCGCTACGTTTGTCCTGGGCATTAGTCTTATCGCCTACTTCTTTGGCGACAGCCACATATCGGCTCCAGACACCCTTGCTGCAGCGCCTGCTGCCCAAGTTATCCGTGTACGCACAATCGCAAACCCTAATGAAACCGCCATGCTATTTGCAGAAATTGAGCGTATGCGCCATGGCAGCTGCCAATTGATCGAAGCGATTCAATTGCCTGACGCCTACAAACAGGTTTATTTTGACAATATTGTTTCCGGACAAATTTCTACCGATCCTGAACAACAAAGGATTGTTCGGGATTTGCTGAAAATGGTGCGTTGCAACTACACACCGATGCTGATGGCGAACTCTACAGGTTAAATTAATTGCGCTTTAATATACTGATTAGTATAATCTGAACCATGTCTGTTCTACGCGAAAAAATTCTAAGCACTGCGACGGATCTTTTTAAAACGCGCGGTATTAACTCTACCGGCGTGGATATGATTGTAAGTGTAGCCGGGACTACCAAAATGACGCTTTATAAGTATTTCCATACCAAAGAAGCGCTTATCATGGCTGTACTGCAAAAAAGCCAACAGGACTTTCAAGATTGGTTAAACACCAAACTCAGCGGTCAGAAACCGACCGACAAGATTCAACTATTATTTGATTTCATAGAAGAATGGATCAGCTCCCCAGCTTTCAATGGTATCGGCTTCATTAAAGCATCTGCAGAATTTCCAGAAGAAGATAACCCAATACACCGTCTATCATCACAGCAATCCAGCGAATTCAGAGAATTCATCTGCCAGTTAGCACTGGATGCCAACATCAAAGATGCTAGTGGCTTGGCTTTGCAATTATCTTTATTGTTTGAAGGTGCTGCGCAGGCAGAACAGATGCAACGTGGCTGTGGCGCCATCAAATACGCCAAGGAAGCCGCAAGAATCCTAATTGGCGGTGCTGCCAAACAATAGCTTTCGTTTGCTATTCTGGTGATACTTGCCAGATAATAGCGTTTTCAACTTCTCTGCATCCTTATGTCTATCCTGATTTGTGGCTCACTCGCCTACGACACCATCATGGTGTTTCAAGATCAATTCAAGAACCATATCTTACCGGATAAAATTCATGCCCTCAGTGTGGCATTCTATGTCCCTGAGATGCGCCGCGAGTTTGGCGGAACCGCTGGTAACATTGCGTATAATCTGCAACTGCTAGAAGGTAACCCGCTGATCATGGCAACTGTGGGTGAGGACTTTGCGCCTTACGCAGCATGGATGAAACAAAACAATTTGGCAGAAACCCATATCACGACCATCCAAAACAGTTATACGGCTCAGGCCTTTATCACGACAGATACCGATGATAACCAGATTACTGCCTTCCACCCCGGCGCAATGGTGGAATCGCACCAGAACAGTGTCAAGGACACTAATAAAATCGCGCTCGCCATCATCGCGCCAGACGGGCGAGATGGCATGTTCCAGCACGCTCGCGAATGTCATGAATTGGGCATCCCGTTCATGTTTGACCCGGGGCAAGGCCTGCCCATGTTTAACGGTGAGGAACTATTGTATTTTATAGAAATGGCTGATTATCTGGCCGTCAATGACTACGAATCACAAATCATTCAGGATAAAACCGGCCTGACACTAACCGAATTAGCTGCAAAAGTAAAAGCGCTTATCGTGACCTTAGGTGGTAACGGCTCATACATCTATGCAGATGGTCAACGCTTTGATATCCCGAGCGTTAAAGCTGACAAGATTATAGACCCGACAGGCTGCGGAGACGCATACCGTGCCGGCTTATTGTATGGAATCGTCAGAGGCTGGGATTGGCCTACATGTGGAAGACTGGCATCTACCATGGGAGCCATTAAAATCGCCAGCCGTGGTGGACAAAACCATAAACCGACTCGCGAAGAAATCGAGAACGTTTATGCACAAGCCTTGGTCAAACAAGTTGTAGCTGACGAACAAGTGCATTAGTGTTTATCTTTTCGGAGGAAATCATGAGTCTGACAAAAATAATATTTATATCAATTTTGGCGATATTACTAGGAGCTTGCGCAAGTTCCAACTCTGGAAGCGTGTATAAACGTGAAGATGCCCGCAAAGTACAAACAGTGAAAACCGGCATCGTTGAAAGTGTACGGCAGGTAAAACTGGAAGGGACCAAATCTCCAGTCGGCACAGTGGCAGGCGGCGCGGTTGGTGGCATTGCAGGCAGTTCGATTGGCCATGGCCGCGGTAGTGCAATTGGCGCAGTGATTGGTGCAGTTGCCGGCGGGGTTGCAGGTGCTGCTGCCGAAGAAGCTGTTACCCGCAAAGATGCGATTGAAATCACGGTGAAACTTGATGGTGGCGGTTTGATAGCCATCGTTCAGGAAGCGGATGAGGAATTCAAACCTGGCGATAAAGTTCGTATAGTGGAAAATGGTGACACTTCCCGCGTCACACACTAACTTTCACAAACACCCACAACAGGCAAGCCTAAAGGCTTGCCTGTTTTTTTGCTTGTCACATAATCTTCATAAAAGCGTCATGCTCTAGTCATGCTGCGTGCTTAATATGCTGCCAGCTAAAGGAGAACCGATGATGCTCAAACAAGAGATTATTCAAGAAAAAGCCCAACTCAAAAGCCGCTTGTATTTATCGTTAGCCAGAACCCAGACAGAGATTGCAGAAGCGCAACGACTACGTTACAAAGTTTTTGCGGAAGAAATGGGCGCACAACTCTCTGGGACAGGCAGTTTAGATGAAGATGGGTTTGACTTGTTCTGCGATCACCTTTTGGTTCGCGATAGCCATAGCAATCAAGTAGTTGGCACATATCGCATGTTGAATCCTATCAAAGCAAGCGAAGCTGGTGGCTATTATTCAGCCGGGGAGTTCGATCTGAGCCGTATCGAACACCTGTTAGACCGCACTGTTGAGGTAGGTCGCGCTTGCGTTCATAAAGATTACCGCACTGGCGGCACCATTACTATGTTATGGGCCGGTTTAGCTAAATACATGCAGATGCACCGTCTGGAATACATGATTGGCTGCGCAAGCATCCCCATGCATGATGGTGGACATACTGCCACCAGCCTATATTACAGACTCATGGATGAATACATGGCGCCAGTTGACTACCGCGTATTCCCACATAATCCACTGCCTGTATCACTGCTCAATCGCAACCTTCAAGCTGCTTGCCCTCCTTTGCTCAAGGGTTATTTAAGGCTTGGCGCCTACATCTGTGGAGCTCCAGCTTGGGATCCCTATTTCAATACGGCTGATATGCTGGTAATGTTACCGCTTGATAGATTAAACCCAAGATATGCGACACATTTCTTGAAATAAATTTGCCAAGCAACTTTAACAACACAAATCACCCTGTCGTTCAGGCTTACCGTGGCACACGCGTGGTAGTACACACCCTGGTAGGCCTGACACTTACTCTCGCGGTGGTTCCTATTTGCAGCCATTCTGCAAAGCAACGGTTAACCCGCTGGTGGTGCGCAGGGCTGCTCAAATGTTTCAATCTTCAAGTAATCGCAACAGGAAAACTGCCTGACAAACAACCATCAGGAAATCTGTTCGTTGCAAACCATATTTCCTGGGTAGATATTCATGCGCTAAACAGCATATCGCCCTTACGATTTGTCGCAAAGTCTGAAATCAGGAACTGGCCCGTGTTTGGCTATCTGGCATCCAAATCGGGTACGATCTTTATCAACCGGGATGACCGTAAAGGTGCGCTGGAGATTATCGAAGAGCTCAAACAACACCTTCAGGATGGCATCAATGCCTGCTACTTTCCAGAAGGCACCACCACCGAGGGCAACCATCTTTTACCTTTCAAGGGCAGTATCATGCAGGCTGCGCTGAATGCTCAGGCCGACGTTATCCCAGTTGCCATACGCTATCCGCTCTCATCAGAGCAAATCGATACTCGCCTTGCATATGCAGGTGATACGACGCTGATTGGATCCATTCGCAACATTCTTCGAATCACGGCGCCAAAAGTGGAAATACATTTTATGGATGCGATTTCAACGCAGGATAAAAGCAGGCAGGATATTAATAAAACAGCTCAACAAGCCATCAAACAGCATCTAGGGCTTATTTAACAAACTTATCCCTTGCATCATGATTTACCTGAAAAACCGCCCGATCTTCGAGACGCATTGCCGTCAACATACCGCCCCATAGGCAACCTGTATCCAGCGCACACAAATCCTTACGCACTTTCAGCCCCAAGGCAGACCAATGGCCACAAACAATTGTAGTGTCTGCTGACATTCGATTAGGCACATCAAACCAAGGCAGGTACCCATCTGGGATATCCTGCAACTCACCTTTAAAACTGAACTCCATCTCGCCTGCAGGTGAGCATATCCTCAGTCTGGTAAACGAATTAGTAATAATTCGCAAACGATCCAAACCCATGAGGCTGTCACTCCAAATAGCTGGCTGATTTCCGTACATGTGCCTTAGGAACGTTTCGTATTCATCGCCTTGCAAAGTAGCCTCCACCTCACGCGCATAGCCTTGTGCCTGTTGTATCGTCCATTGGGGCAACAACCCTGCATGCACCATCGCATAGCCATGCTCAACCCATATCAGTGGCTGGTGCCTCAGCCATGTTAGCAGTTCATCGCTGTCAGGCGCATCCAGCAAAGCTTGCAGCGTATCGCTCCGATGCGGAGGCCGAACACCGTGCGCAACTACCAAGGTATGCAAATCGTGATTGCCCAGCACAACTCTGATGCTATTGCTGTGCTGATAACACCAACGCAAGACCTCTAGAGAACCAGTTCCACGGTTTACCAAATCACCTACCAGCCAAAGTTGGTCTTTCTTTTCGTCAAATTCAAACTTTGCCAGCAATGCACAAAAGGCATGATAACAACCCTGAATATCACCTATTGCATATGTCGCCATAAATTCTCTTAACAAAAAAGCCGCTTGAAATTAAGCGGCTTTAGAATTGCATCAATACGGAAGTATTATTTCTTAGCCAAGCTGGCTGGATCGAAGTTTGCCCCGCCCTTGTTAGCCATAAATGCAACCGCCTTTGCTATTTCAGCATCGGTCAACTCTGCATTACCGCCGCGTGGAGGCATACTGCGGATACCATCTGTAGCGTGTTTTACCAGTGTTGGATAACCTTGGGCAATACGTGGTCCCCACTGTCCAGCATCACCAATTTTTGGTGCATTCATCAAACCTGCGCCGTGACACATACCACATACTGCTGTTACAACTTCTTCACCAGACTTCTCGACATGCTCACCCGAGGCAGTCGCCACTTCTACAGTAGCCACAGGCTCAATATTCTGTTCGGCTTTTTTAGTAGCAACCTTATCTTCAGGTACTGGCGTATTATTAAAAAAATGCGCCAGTAACGCAATGAGCGCCGTGATGACTATGATAGTACCCGGAATTGCCACCAGCAACTCCCACATACTGGAACCAGAATATCCCTCTTCCTTATTACTCATTCCCAAATCCCTTAATAAACAATTGAATATTTAGCCATTATACCGAGTTAGCGCTTCTGATAAAAGTTTGGAAGATGCCATCATGCGATTTGCTATAATACAGGCTATGCGCCCGTAGCTCAGTTGGATAGAGTGTTGGTTTCCGAAGCCAAAGGTCGTGGGTTCGACTCCCGCCGGGTGCGCCACTACATGCTGCTTTTAAGCATAGTGCATACTAACTTTTTTCGGAAAATCCGGCCTTTTGCTACAAATTTGCTACAAGATTCCGGTGAATTTGCCGAATTGGTAGCTATACGAGACTCCCTGACATTTTTAAGGAGTCTTCAATGGCCTACGATATTCTGAAGCGCAACAACGGTACCTACCAGGTCCGAATCCGGCTTCCCCACCTCCAAACCCTACTGGGCAAGGCAACATACCACGAGACCTTCGATACCGAGCGCGAAGCAAAGCGCCAGGGCGAATTGCTCCATGCGCAATTCCTGAGCAACCTTACCCCGCAAGCCGTCCGGCTTGAAAGAATAACCCTCGGTGAGGTTCTGGACAAATACATGCTGGAACGTATCCCGGAAATGCGCAGCGCTGATTCGGAATCATCACGCGCACGCATGCTCATCAGAGAGATGGGGCATATGCTTCTCAAGGATATCACCATCAAATTTCTTGAGGAATACAAGACAAACCGACTAGGGTCCATAGAAAGTCGCCGTTCAGTAAGCCATGAGTCGCGACAGACGAATTATTTGCGCAATAAAAAAACCGTTATCAGACGAACGGTCAAATCCCAGACCGTCCGCCATGAACTCGGCATGCTCCGCCGAGCGCTAAAACATTTTGGATACGCTGAAGAGATCGACCTCTCAAGGCACGCCATTATGCATATCAAGTTACCTTCAAAATCTCCGGAGTTGTTTCGAAGCATCTCTGATGAGCAGGCAGCTATCATCGCCGAACACAGCGGATCCAGCATACTCGGCCGGGCACTGACCTTTATGATAGAGACCTCGATGCGTCGGGGCGAGCTGGTTTCTTTGCAATGGGAAGACTGTCACTTGGATCAGGGTTATGTGGTTCTGCATGACACCAAATCTCCCCGTGAAGACAAGCGTGAGTCCCGCGCAGTGCCCCTGACCCCGCATGCTAAAGAAATACTCGCCTCGATGCGTAACGAGGACAGTAGCGGATCCGTTTGGCCCATCACCAAGGACGCTTTAACAAAGGCCTTTGGACGGGCACGAGAACGAGCAGGAATAAAAGGCGTGCGACTCTATGATGCGCGACACGAAGGGACCACGCGATTTTTTGATCAAGGCCTGAATGTGATGGAAGTTGCCGCGATCACCGGACATAAAGAACTACGTACCCTAAAGCGCTATACGCACCTTAGTGCCGAGCGCCTGTCAAAAAAACTACGCAGCAATACCAGCCTAATCCCGATTTGCAATTCCGAGAAAACCACTCACGCTGGAACCAACCCCATGCCGGATTCAGCGGTTGTAAATCTGACCGCTGCAAATAATGCCCATAGCACCGCTATTGTTTTGCAGTTCCCTGGAAGGAGAACAGCATGACTTCAAAAAAATCAGAAAAATGGTACTTTAAGCGGTTGCCTTCCGCCGAGTCACAAACCATTGCTTTTATGGAAAAGGTGCGACGGGAACGGAAGATCAAAGCAGTCTCTGACATCAGATGGGATGGTTTTAAGGTTTATTTGCGTTATGCAAGCAAAGGTTATTTGCCACCGCCAAACGAGCACCTCGAAGTACTTGTCATCGCTAATATCACTGTCCCAGAAAAGTATAGACGCCGTGGTTGGTTCTGGCGCTATTGCCAAATGTGCCTAAGTCTCGCTAAAAATGGCATCGTGATTGAATGTGTTCTGAACGAACAGCTACTCGCAGCCTTGCGGCGGAATGCGCTTTTTGAAGAATATATCGAGGGAAACTTCTTCTTGCGCAAGCAGAATCCCAACGATTGGCCTTTAATACTTGATTGGACGGAATCTCCACATGGTCCTGAGTTTGTAGGTAAGCCACGCCATCCAAACCAAATAACGTAAATAAGTCCATGAGATGAAAATGATTACGCTCTCGTGTTCTAGGGCGTAATCATTATGAAAACATCTTAGCCATTTCTCACCCCGGATGGCGTACAATTATACAATTTGTGCAAGGGGTGCTTGCACAGTTGTAGCTCCCTCTCTCACCCCGGATGGCGTACAATGGGTGCGGTCCCAACATTCTTTGCCGAGTTATAGAGCCTCATCTGCTGCATGCAATTCCATGATAGCCTGGCATGCGTCTGATCGCTGCTATGAGTGCTGCGAGGTGTCCGTGCGTTACTGTGAAATCTGCTGTGCCGTATGCACCGCCAGATGTTCGAATCTCTAGCCTGGGTCTTATCTGGCAAGAAAGAGTTCGAAAAACATGGGATTGGTTCACGCTTTCTGTTTAGGCCACTTCCATGCATACCAGATAACTTGTAGAAGAAGAACTACTTCTGCAATAGCGCCAAACACCATATGCATCCATGCCTCTCCTACCAAATTAAACAATGTATAAGGAATATAAACCGTAGCCACGATTATGTTTGTCCGGCGATTCACCTTAGCTGGCAAGGCGACAGAGAGGAAAATCATTAGAGCCGGAATCGTCACAGTAGCGAGCACTACCAAAAGAAATGCTTGAGTAATTTCAAATACAAACACCTTGCCTGCTAACATATCTTCTAGTGCACCCGGCATATATAAGTGGAAATAATCTACATAGATGTATAGGAACATAAAGCTTGCCCAAAGGGCGGCGAGCTTCAGTTTTACATTGAGCTTGATGTCTTCCAACGCCTTTTGTGGTACTTTTTGTGAGTTCATTTTCATACTCCC
>JAKOWL010000204.1 GCA_029781535.1 Pseudomonadota bacterium | reverse complement strand
CCGGCCACACCTTGTACCAGCACGTTATCATCTTCGGAAGGCGTGTAGTCTGTGCGGCTTGCCTTGGACTTGCCATTAACAGCTTCTGTAAAATAATCGAATGTACCTGACGCAGTACCTGGGCCATACAAGCTCATTGCCTTATCAGGATAAGCACTGTTCAATTGTTTCCAGTTTTTGATGCTTGAACCTGGTTCCCAGACCTTTTTCAGCTCTTCTACTGACAAGCTTTTTACCCAGTCATTCTTTGCATTCACTACAACAGTGATCGCATCATATGCAATTGGCAGCTCAATATATTGAATACCTGCCTCTTTACATGCGTCCATTTCTTTTTGTGAAATAGGACGAGAAGCATCTGAAATGTCGGTTTCACCGCGGCAGAATTTTTTGAAACCGCCGCCAGTACCAGATTCACCTACTGTCACTTTTACCTTTTGTGCTTTCTGGAACTCTTCTGCCATCGCTTCGGTAATTGGATATACCGTGCTGGAACCATCAATTTTAATGATCTTGTCAGCCGCATGCGCATAACCGCTTGCAAAGCCAGCCAACAACAACACTGTGATTCCGAATTTCTGTTTCAACATGCCCTAGTCTCCTTGGTTCAATTGCATTTAATTTGATTACTCGCATTTTAAGAACCAAATATGACAACTATGTGACAAAAACAAAAAAGCCGCGCTTTACGGGCACGGCTTTGTCATAAGGCTGTAATGTTTTAAGTCTCCGGCCGCATTTGCGGGAACAGGATGACATCCCGAATGCTTGGACTGTCCGTCAGCAGCATCACCAAACGGTCTATACCAATACCACAGCCACCCGTCGGCGGCATGCCATACTCAAGCGCACGGATAAAGTCAGCGTCATAATACATAGCTTCATCATCGCCTGCCTCTTTGGCCTTCACTTGTTCCATGAAACGTGCTGCCTGGTCTTCAGCGTCATTCAACTCGCTAAAACCATTTGCCATCTCACGGCCGGTAATGAACAGCTCAAAGCGCTCCGTAATAGTCGGGTCTTTGTCAGAAGCCCGCGCCAATGGTGACACTTCGACGGGATAATCAATGATATATGTCGGTTGCCACAGCTGGCTTTCGGCAGTCTCTTCAAACAGGCTAAGCTGCAGCGAGCCCAAGCCCGCATGTTCGAAGACCTTGATGCCGCGCTTGTATAAGTCTGTGCGTAAGAAATCCGAGTCGTGCAATTGCTCCAGGGAATATTCTGGCGCATATTTCTGTATCGCTTGCACGATTGTTAAACGGTCGAACGGCTTGCTCAAATCCACTTCCCTGCCGTCATAGCTCACGACTGCTGTGCCGCATGCTGCAATCGCAGCGTTACGAATGCACTGTTCGGTAAAATCCATTAACCAGCGATAATCCGTATATGCCGCATAAAATTCCATCATCGTGAATTCTGGGTTGTGACGGACACTCAATCCTTCATTACGGAAATTGCGATTGATCTCAAACACACGCTCAAAACCACCCACTACCAAACGCTTCAAATAGAGCTCCGGCGCAATTCGCATGAACATCTGCATATCCAGTGCATTGTGGTGCGTAATGAATGGTTTGGCTGCCGCCCCTCCCGGGATTGGATGCAGCATGGGAGTCTCCACTTCCAGAAAGTCGTTCTGCACCATGAAACTGCGAATCGCCGAAACCACCTTGCTGCGCGCCATAAAGGTAGAGCGTGTTTCTTCCGACGTAATCAAATCCACATAGCGCTGGCGGTACTTGATCTCCTGATCAGCAAGACCGTGGAATTTTTCCGGCAATGGCCGCAAGGATTTTGTCAGCAGCCTGATTTCGCTGACATGTATGGAAAGCTCACCGGTTTTGGTTTTCATCAACCGGCCGGAAGCGCCAACGATATCCCCCATATCCCAATGTTTGAAGCTCTCGTATAACTCTTCACCAATTTCATCGCGCGCCACATAAAGTTGAATGCGGCCGCTGGTATCCTGTATCGTCGCAAAACTAGCCTTACCCATCACACGTTTGAGCATTATGCGCCCGGCAATAGTCGCCGGAATACCTTGCGGGTCGAGCGTTTCTTTGTCCAATGTACCATACTGAGCCTGCAACGCCGCAGCCTTATGCTGCGGCTTGAAGTCATTGGGAAAAGCCACGCCTTTACTGCGAATCGCTTTTAACTTTTCGCGGCGCTCCGCGATCACATGGTTTTCATCAATGGGGATTATCTCGTCCGTCATGCTCTGGCTCACATCAATATTTGCGATAAAGTTGCTATTTTAACATTCTTCCGCATACTTTTAATTGCACACATATTCCGCCTCTTTTCAATCAAATGAAAAATGCATGTCCGAGATAATCTTCATATATTCAAGGAGAATCATGAATGATCGTCATGCATGGTAATAATATTGCTAACTGGGTCGGTTTTCTTAGCAAAACCCCAATCCCCGTACTTAAAAATACGGTACGGGAGCTTGAAGCGATAAAAAACGATGAGAACAGGCTAAGCACCCGTGCAATTGCAGCAATCTGCTTGAACGATCCATTGATGATGTTCCGCATCATCAGCTACGCAAAATCGCACCAAGGCAAAAATCAGCTCCAGGACTT
>JAKOWL010000171.1 GCA_029781535.1 Pseudomonadota bacterium | reverse complement strand
GAATACGCCCCCCATGATGAACAACACGATCTCCTGCCTGACAACTACAGCCACAGCACCCAGCGCACCGCCTAGCGCCAGCGCCCCCACATCACCCATGAACACCTCGGCCGGATAGGCGTTGAACCACAGGAAGCCTAATCCCGCCCCCGCCAGCGCGGCACAGAACACCATCAATTCACCACTGCCTGCTACATATGGAATACCTAGATATTTGGAGAAATACAGATGGCCGGCCACGTAGGCGAACAGACCCAGTGCGCTGCCCACCATCACAGTCGGCAATATCGCCAGCCCATCCAGACCATCCGTCAGGTTGACTGCGTTACTGCTGCCTACGATCACCAGATATGTCAGCACGACAAAGCCAACCGCTCCCAAAGGCAGCACTGCATGCTTGAAAAACGGGACGATTAGCGTAGTCTCGATTGGTGTTTGTGCAGTTTTATACAAGAAGATCGCAGAACTCAGCCCAATAAGGCTTTGCCAGAAATATTTCGCCTTGGCTGACAAACCTTTAGGGTTTTTGTAAACCACCTTGCGATAATCATCCACCCAGCCTATCGCACCAAACCCCAGCGTGATCACCAGCACCACCCAGATGAAACGGTTGCTCAAATCCGCCCACAGTAATGTAGAGATTGCGATTGCGACCAGTATCAGCGCGCCGCCCATCGTTGGCGTGCCTGCCTTGACCAGATGGGTTTTCGGGCCATCGTCACGTACAGCCTGGCCCACTTTGTATTCGGTGAGCTTTCTGATCATGCTGGGCCCCACCATGAAAGAAATGGTCAAAGCCGTTAACGTAGCCAACACCGCCCGCAAGGTGATGTAGTCGAACACATGGAATCCACGAATATCGTGTGCCAGCCATCTTGCCAGTTCTAACAACATTTAATGTGCACTCCCTGTTTTCTTGACCAGACCATCTTCATTCACAATAGCGTTGACCACGCGCTCCATCCGCATGAAGCGTGAACCTTTCACTAACACCGTCATCCCGCTGTGCATCAAACCTGAAACCTTCTCCAACAAAGCCTCGAGCGATGAGAAATGCGTTGCGCCAGCACCAAACGCCTGCACCGCATGCATGGTGTTTTCTCCCAACCCCAGCAGGACAGGAATACCTTTTTGCTTGGCATATGCCCCTATCTCTGCGTGCATCGCAGGAGCATCTGCGCCCAACTCGCCCATATCGCCCATGACGAAGACTTTCTCGCCAGCTTGACTGGCCAGTACATCCAGCGCCGCTTTCATCGAATCCGGATTGGCGTTGTAGGTATCATCCATCACTTGCGCCCCATGCAGGCCCGCATATCTGGCCAGACGACCAGGCACACCTGTGAAACCGTTCAAGCCTTGTTGAATCGCCTCCAGCGACACCCCCAACGCCAAAGCCGCTGCTGCAGCTGCCAGCGCGTTGCGAAGATTATGTTCGCCCGGCATATGTAAACTGACCGCTACCTCGCCTTTTGGCGTATTCAAAACCACCGCTCTGGAAGGCGCATCCTGATTGGCTTCCAGAGCAGCGTTCTTAATGCCGACGTCAGCTGGGTTCTTCAAACCAAAAGTCAGGACTTTCCGGCCGGCATTCAAACCGCGCCAGTAATCAGCAAAGTCATCATCGGCGTTGATAATGGCGACCCCTGCATCACTCAGACCTTCGTAAATCTCGCCTTTGGCACGGGCTATCGCCTCTCTGGAACCCAGTTCTCCGATGTGCGCAGTCCCGGCATTATTGACCAGCGACACATCCGGGCTGGCGATATGAGTCAGATAGCGAATCTCGCCTTCGTGATTCATACCCATCTCGATGACTGCAAAACGGTGCCCTTCATGTAGCTTTAGCAAAGTCAGCGGCATCCCGATATCGTTATTCAGATTGCCTTGCGTAGCCAAAACATCACCACGACCAGCCGCCCTCAAGATGGCAGCGATCATTTCCTTCACTGTGGTCTTGCCGGTGCTGCCGGTAACAGCCAGCAACTGGAGATTCTGTTTACCGCGCCAATGGTGCGCCAACTCGCCCAATGCCCGGCGCGTATCATTCACCAATACGTTTGGTACACCTGCAACGTTTTCGTCGCTGACCAATGCCCCAGCTGCGCCTTGCTCGATCGCCTGCGCGGCATATGCATTGCCATCGAACCTGTCGCCTTTGATCGCTACAAACAACTGGCCCCGGACGATGCTGCGGCTATCACTGCCTACAGAAGTAAAGCGCACATCGGCACCGCGCAATACGCCATTGGTGACGGCCGCCAATTCTGACAGCAACATCATACTGTCACCCCCTGCAACCGCTTCAGCACATATTTAGCTTGTTCCAAGTCACTGAAATACACTTTTTTACCGGCAATCTCCTGATAGTTTTCATGCCCTTTACCAGCAAGCAGCACCGTATCCCCGGGTTTAGCCGCGCCGATTGCGACTGCTATCGCTTTTGCCCTATCCGGTTCGATGGCATAACTGCCATGCATGCCTTCAAGCACTTGCTGAATGATCGCCTCAGGATTCTCACCGCGAGGATTGTCCGATGTCACGACCGCCGCATCTGCCAGATCACTGACCACCTTACCCATGAGTGCGCGCTTGCCCGGATCCCGGTCACCCCCACAACCAAACACACAGACCAATTTGCCTTTCGTTTGCACCCGCAGTGTTTTCAATACGTTTTCCAGCGCATCCGGGGTATGTGCATAATCGATCACCACGGAAGGCAAATCTCCACCACCCACCTGCTCCATGCGGCCTGATACCGACTTGATTTGTGATATCGCTTCGACTGCATCCACCAGCTTGACATCGGATGCCAGCAACGTAGCCAGTACTGCCAGCAGGTTATACACGTTGAACTGCCCGACCACTGCCGCAAGGATTTCCGCCTCACCCGCTGGGGTATGTGCAGTAAAGGACATATGTGTGGAACGCAAGCGAATGTTGCTGGCACGTACATCACCCGCATGGATGCCATAGGATATGACTTGCAACGGTTTACCAACATACCCTTGCAGCAGTTGACGGCCAAAATCGTCATCCGCGTTAATGACTGCCGCCTTCAACTCACCCATCTCGAATAGTTTGCGTTTGGCAACCGCATATGCATCCATCGTGCCGTGGTAGTCCAAATGGTCACGCGTCAGGTTGCTTAACACCGCCACGTCGAAATGCACGCCATTCAAGCGTCCTTGATCCAATCCGTGTGACGACACTTCCATCGCAACCGCCTGCGCGCCCAACTTCAAATAATCTGACAGCAACCCATGCAAGTATACTGCACCCGGCGTGGTGTTCTGCGTGGGAGTCAACACACCTACAAACCCATTACCTACCGTGCCAATCACGGCTGTCTTGCGATTCAGGAATGTAAACGCTTGCGCAATCCATTGCGATATCGAAGTCTTGCCGTTTGTGCCAGTCACTCCCACCATCCACAACTTACGTGACGGCTGGTGATAAAACATGTCCGCAATAAAGCCGGCTTGAGTGCGCAGATTCTGTACTGGCACGTTCTCTACTTGCCAGCTGGTATCCCATGTGAAATTCTCCGGGTCCCACAAGACTGCGATGGCTCCGTTCTTTATTGCATCCGCGATGTATTGACGGCCATCCGTTTTTTCTCCCGGATAGGCCAGAAACAATCCTCCTGCCCGGACCTGACGGCTATCCATAGTGATGCTGCTTGGTGTTGCATTAAGGGTAGGCAGAGTCACATAGCCTCCTTGACATCTTCGGCCGCTCCCGGCGGTATAACGACGTTGTCATTAGCTGCATCCTGAGGCACGGCCAGCATGCGCAGCGCATCTCCCATCACCGAGCTGAACACCGGTGCGGCAATGGTGCCGCCATAATATTCTCCGGTAGTGGGTTCATCGATCATCACCGCCATGATCAAACGGGGATTGGAAGCAGGGGCCATGCCTACAAACGAGCCAACGTATTTATCTTCCTCGTAACCGCCAGGCCCCAGCTTGTGTGCAGTACCGGTTTTTCCCGCCACGCGGTAGCCTGGCACCTGCGCCTTGATGGCTGTACCACCAGGCTGTACCACGAGTTCCAGCATGTCTTTCATGTCATTCGCCACTTGCGTAGAAAACACCTGATGCCCGACCGGCGCCTCTTTCAGCTTGAGCAGCGAAACCGGTTTCAACTCGCCCTCATTGGCAAACACGGTATAGGCACGTGCCATTTGCAGCAAAGTCACACTGATCCCGTGACCATAAGACATCGTGGCCTGCTCTATTGGCCGCCAAGTCTTGTAAGGACGCAATCTGCCTGCCACCTCACCCGGAAACCCGATCTGTGTCTGCGCACCAAATCCGAGCTGGTTGAATGTACTCCAAAGCTCCTCTCTTTTCAGGCTAAGCGCCATCTTGGAAGCTCCCACATTGGATGAATACTGGATGACTTGCGCCACCGAAATCAGGCCATGCGGATGCGCATCATGAATAGTAGCCGGCCCCAGAGTAAGCGTGCCCCCGCCTGTGTCCACTTTGGTATCCGGCTTATAACCCCCGAACTGCATGGCCGCAGAAACCGACATGGGTTTCATGGTTGAACCAGGTTCATATATGTCGGTAATACAACGATTGCGCGTCTTGCCTTGAATATTCACCGGATTGTTCGGGTTATAAGTCGGGATATTGGTCATCGCCAACACTTCCCCGGTTTTTGCATCCAGCACAACGGCCGCACCAGCCTTGGCCTTGTATTGTTCCACTGCTTTACTCAACTCACGAAACGCCAGATACTGGATGCGACGGTCTATACTCAACACCAGATCCTGACCATCCTGCGGAACTTTGACAGCTTCAAGGTCTTCGACAATACGGCCCTGACGGTCTTTAATCACACGGCGGCTACCTGCCTTGCCAGACAAATAGTCGTTTCTTGCCAGCTCCAACCCTTCCTGGCCATTATCATCGATGCCGGTGAACCCGACGATATGTGCAGCCACATCACCTGCAGGATAAAAACGCTTGTATTCACGCTGCAAAAAAACACCAGGGATTTCAAGACTCATCACCTTGCCGGCCAGCGCAGGGGAAATGCGGCGTTTCAGATACACGAACTCACGCTCGGTGTCAGCGGTCTTTTTCTCAATGTCCTTCACTTTCATTTGCAGCAGCTTTGCCAGCGCCTTTTTGTTTTCGCTAGTCAACTTCAAATCCGGTGGACTGACCCACACAGACTCCACTGGGCTGCTTACTGCCAGCAACTCGCCATTTCTATCGGTGATTTTGCCGCGATGCGCCTGCAGCACCAATGTACGGCTATAACGTGCATCGCCCTTCTGCTGCAGAAATGCTTTGTGCACACTTTGCAGATAGATGCCCCTAGCCAGCAACGCGCCAAAGCCAAGCAGCACCGAAACCAACAACACTCGGCGACGCCAGGCAGGCAACTTGACCAACTGATGCTGTGGAATCTTATAAGCCATCAGTGCACAGCCTCTTCCAGTTGAATCACCTGAATACGCTTGGCATCCGGCACCTGCATATGCAGCCTTTTATTTGCCAATTCTTCGATACGCGAATGCATCGCCCATGTACTCTGCTCGAGCTGAAGCTGCTCGTATGAGGTTTCCAGGCGCTTGGTCAACTCCTGCTGCTGTTCCAGCTCGAAATACAGCTTGCGTGATTTGTGCTGGGAGGTAATCAGCCCCAGACTCACCGCAATCAGCACAAAAAACAGGACAAGGTTCAGGCGGGTCATGCCGCTGCCGTCCTTTCCGCAACCCGCATCACCGCACTGCGCGCACGCGGGTTCGATTTCACCTCAACCGCACCGGGCTTGATAGCACGACCTACCGCAACCAAACGCGGCTGCGGCAGATCTGCCGCCTTGATTGGCAGGCGTGACGGCAATGTATCGCGGTCTTCCTGCGACTGAATGAACCGTTTGACCATGCGATCTTCGAGCGAATGAAAACTGATCACCACCAGACGTCCGCCTTCCGCCAGCAAATCAGCACATTTAGGCAATACTAGCGCGAGTTCTTCAAGCTCCTGATTGAGGAAAATCCGTAAAGCTTGAAAGGTGCGCGTTGCAGGGTTCTGCCCCGGCTCAACCTTGGGGATTGCCCCTGCCACGACCTGGGCAAGCTGTCCTGTAGTGGAGATGGGGCGCCCGTTATCGCGCTCTTTAATAATCGCCCTTGCAACCTGCTTAGCAAACCGTTCTTCACCATAGTCTTTTATTACCTCCCTTAGTTGTTGCTCTGAAATATCGGCCAGCAGCATCGCCGCTGTTTTGCCGCGCGTCTGGTCCATCCGCATATCCAACGGACCATCGAATCGAAAACTGAAACCCCGCTCCGCTTCATCGATTTGCGGGGAAGAGATACCCAAGTCCAGCAGGATGCCATCCACTTTCCCCAACTTTTCTTCACTGGAAAGCTGCTCAATCTCTGAAAAATGCAGATGCCGGATATGGAAACGCGCATCCTGGATTTGCTGCGCCGCTTCGACAGCTGCCAGATCGCGGTCTATGGCGTACAAACAGCCTTGTGGATTGAGTTTCTCAAGGATTTTTCTGCTGTGGCCACCCCGGCCAAAAGTGCAGTCGATGTAAGTACCTTCAGGCTTGATGTTGAGCGCATCCACGGCCTCGGACAACAATACGGTAAGATGCGGCATGACACTGGTACTCTGAACTTCGGATTTTGCTGACAATGACACTGAGGCTGCTGGGGGCGCGGAAGTTGCGCCCATCATCATAGCGAGAATCCCTCTAATTCTGCGGGCATGACAATCTCTTCACCGCGCATCACGATATCCAGTTGCTTACGCCAAGCCTCAATATTCCAAAGCTCGAAATGGCTACCCTGACCTACTAGCATCACTTCTTTCTCGAACTTGGCGAACTCGCGCAGCACAGGCGACACCAGCAAGCGACCCGTGTTATCCAGCGCAATATCTTCGGCATAACCCACCAGCAGGCGCTGGAATGACGAGGATTGCTTGTCAAAACTGGACAACGCCATCAATTTTGCCTGTATTGGCTCCCAAGCCGGTTGTGGGTACAACAACAGACAACCATGCGGATGCGCGGTCAGCACCACATTGCCAGCAGACTCCGCCAGCAAGGCATCACGATGCTTGGCGGGCACTGCCAGCCTGCCTTTTGCATCCATGCTTAAATTAGTCGCACCCCTGAACATCTTGATATTCGTTATCTATGGCTCGTTTGTTTTAGTTACAAGGTCAAAAAGTGGAGAAAACCTCACCCCCTTAGCATAGTGAGATATTCTCCACAAAAACCCACTTTTCCCCACTAAATTGCACTATAGATAAAAAAAAAGCGCTTTGCAAGCACTTTTTACGATTTTTTCTTTATAAGACAAAGACTTAGCGCATTTTTGTATAAAAATAATATCTTTAATAATCAACAAGTTGTAAATTGTAATGAAAGTGAAATATCACCAATAACTTTTATCTGATTGAATTGCAGTAGTGAGGGTGAAAAAGAAGCTGACCGATAAGCCGGGTTCTGTAATTATCTTGCGATAACATGACAGTCATTCATCTAGGCGCATCATTGCTGATACGCTCGAGCAACCTACCCGCTGGCGGCGCGAGCCACGCCCATGCCAGCCTATTTGGTCTTGCTGCGGATGGAGGTTACCGCGTTTCACCGTAACTTAATACGCTCGTCTCTGTGGCCCTGTTCCTCGCCTCACGGCGTACGGCCGTTAGCCGTCATCCCGCTCTATGCAGCCCGGACTTTCCTCTCCCTGGCAAATGCCAAGCAGCGACTGTCTGGCCAGCTTCCATAATCATTTTAACATGATCCATGAGCAAGCTCCTTACAGAACGCTCACTGGCTAAAATAGACAATAAGCCGCAAAATAGCGTTCACTTTATACTCATGAAATAAACAATATGCGAACTTTCGGCATCTACATCATCGGTGACGAGATCCTTTCTGGCAAACGCAAGGACGCGCATTTGACCAAAATCATCGAACTGCTCAACGCGCGCGGCTTGCAGCTGGGCTGGGCCAATTACATGGGCGACATCCCCGAGCAGATCACCGCATCACTCAAAGCCAGCATGGCACGTGGAGACATCGTATTCAGCTTCGGCGGCATCGGCGCCACGCCAGATGACTACACCCGCCAATGCGCCGCAGACGCTGCCGATGTAGTCATTGAGCGCCACCCTGCCGCAGTCGCCGAGCTTGAAGCCCGATATGGTCAAGACGCTTACCCCAAGCGCGTTCTGATGGCGGACTTCCCAAAAGGATCAGCCATCATCCCTAATCCGGTCAACCGTGTCGCGGGATTCAGCATCCACGAGCATTATTTCGTGCCAGGCTTCCCCGACATGGCACACCCGATGGTGGAGTGGGTGCTGGACACCTACTACCCACACCTGTTCAATCAGCGCGATTATGCCGAGTCCTCTATCATGGTGATGGAAGCGGGAGAAAGCCGGCTGATCGACCTGATGAACGAGATGCTGCACAAATACCCAGAACTCAAGCTCTTCAGCCTGCCAAAACTCGATGAGCGGGGCACGACCGAAGTAGGCATGAAAGGCTTATCGGTGCAGGTATATGCCGCGATGGAGGACATCAAACAAGCCGTGACTGCATTGGGCTACCCTTGGAAAGAAACTTAAAATGCCCTTGTGCGCGTTCATTGTGCATCACACCACTCTGGAAGCCAATCTGGATGTGGCTTTCAAGCCGATGACCACACCAATGAAAATATAGAAATGGATTGTCGCCCGAATTGCGGTGCCTGCTGCATCGCGCCCAGCATCAACAGCCCGATTCCCGGCATGCCTGGCGGCAAGCCAGCCAGCATGCGCTGCGTGCATCTGGATGAAGAGAATCGCTGCATGATCTTCGGCAAACCCGAGCGCCCTGCTTTTTGCGCCAGCCTACAACCCAGTGCGGAAATGTGTGGTGATACGCGTGAGCAAGCGATTACATGGCTCACCAGGCTGGAGCAGCTTACCCAGCCTTAATCGAAGCAGTTTCTTTCATAAAATAAACTGCCACAAAACTTACTAATGCCATTGCCGACATATAAGCCCCGACCCAAACCAGACCACCTTTAACCACCAGCAACTGCGAGACGTAAGGAGCTAGCGAAGCCCCAAGAATGCCGCCCAACTGATACGCCACACCGGCACCGGTATAGCGCAGCGGCACCGGAAACTGTTCAGGCAGGAACGCGCCCATCGGCGCAAAGCTGGCACCCATCAGGAATAGTGCCAATGTCAGAAACAACGTGATGGCTACCACGCCGGTCTGCATCAAAGGCGCAAGCGCGAAACCGGCCAGCACCGCCAGAAAGCTGCTAAGCAGCAATACCGGCCTGCGCCCGAACCTATCGCTCAAGCCGGCAGAAACGGGGGTTGCCAACGTCATGAACAATACTGCAATGCATAACAACTGCAGAAACTCCGCCCGCGGAATACCCAACTCCTTGGTGCCATAACTCAAGCAAAACACCGTAGCCGTATAGAACAAGTTGTAGCACACCACCATCGCCATTGCCCCCAGCACAACAGCACCAAGATACCCACTGAACAAGGCTTTCAGCGGCACCGCATGCAACTCTTGCTTTTGCTGCGCCGCGACAAAAGCCGGTGTCTCAGCCAACCTGAAACGCACATACAGACCAACCCCGACCAACAACGCGCTCGCGATGAACGGAACTCGCCAACCCCATGCGTTGAACTGCGCCTCCGACAAAAGCAGACTGAGCGCAAGATAGCTCAAGGTGGCCAGGAAAAAGCCGATGGACGGCCCCAACTGCGGGAACATGCCGAACCAGCCGCGCTTGCCGGGTGGGGCATATTCGGTTGCCAGCAAGGCTGCGCCACCCCATTCGCCACCCAACCCGATACCCTGCCCGAATCGCAAGACACATAACGCGGCGGGCGCCAGCCAACCCAGCGTTTCGTAGCCCGGCAGCAGCCCAATCAGCAAAGTGCAAAGCCCCATTACCAGCAACGAAGCCGCTAATGTCGCCTTGCGCCCCAGCCTGTCGCCATAATGGCCAAACACCAGTGCACCCAATGGCCGGGCGATGAAGGCAATGCCGAACGTCAGAAAAGCGTTCAGGGATTGTGCAGCCGCATCGCTTGCAGGAAAGAACACCTGGCCAATCACCAGGGCAGCCGCCATGGCATAGATATAGAAATCATAGAACTCGATTGCCGTGCCAATAAAACTGGCGAAAGCGATTTGTTTGGTGGAAATGCCAGCCATGCAAAAATCCTTAATCAGAATGCAGCATTGTATGCGTAAATTCTGCACATTTTGGTTTTCTCAAGACCGGATTGCATATAAAATAGACAGTCTTTTCCAAAGCCAGCAAAAAACCATTTTAAAGATGCAAATTGGCCCATATTTATTGAAAAACAATCTGGTAGTTGCACCCATGGCAGGTGTGACTGACAGGCCTTTCCGCATTTTGTGCAAAAAAATGGGGGCGGGGCTGGCCGTCAGTGAGATGGTCACATCCAATTCGCTGCTGTATGGCAGCGAAAAAACCAAACGCCGCGCCAATCATGAGGGCGAAGCAGACCCTATCTCCGTACAGATCGCGGGCGCCGACCCGAAAATGATGGCGGAAGCCGCCAAGCATAACGTGGACAATGGCGCGCAAATCATTGATATCAACATGGGGTGCCCCGCCAAGAAGATCTGCAACGTGATGGCTGGCAGTGCGCTATTGAAAGACGAACCGCTGGTCGCACAGATCCTGAAAGCCGTCGTCAATGCGGTCGATGTACCGGTCACCCTGAAAATCCGCACCGGCTGGGACAAGCAGAACCGCAATGCGGTGCAAATCGCCAAAATGGCTGAGGATATCGGCGTGCAGGCGCTGGCCATGCATGGCCGTACCCGGGCCTGCCTATACAACGGCGAGGCAGAATACGACACGATCGCAGCTGTCAAACAGGCCATCAGCATTCCATTGATTGCCAACGGCGATATCACCACACCGGAAAAAGCCAAACACGTGCTGGACTACACAGGTGCGGACGCCGTCATGATAGGCCGCGCTGCACAAGGCCGCCCCTGGATCTTCCGCGAGATCCAGCATTACCTGGATACTGGTGTGCATATGTTACCGCCAACTGTGGATGAGATTCATCAGGTGATGCTGGAGCATCTGCATGACCTGTATGCGTTTTACGGCGACTTGACCGGTATGCGTGTAGCCCGTAAGCATATCTCCTGGTACACCAAGGGGCTGAAGAATTCTGCGCATTTCCGCCACAGCATGAACACGCTGCAAACCATCGAACTGCAGCTACAGGCCATCAACGACTTCTTTGCAGCATTGAAGGCAGACAATGACCGCCTGATATACGCAGACACCGATAACGAACCTGAAGAACTGGCAGCTTGACCCATGTGTGAAAAGAGCAAAATCAGGAAAGCCGTCAAAGAATCCCTTGAGGATTATTTCACCCATCTGGATGGTCAGCCTCCTCATGCGGTTTACGATATGGTGCTAGCCTGTGTCGAAAAGCCCATGATTGAATATATCCTCGACAAGGTCGGCGGCAACCAAAGCAAAGCCGCGGAAATCCTGGGTATCAACCGCAACACATTGCGCAAGAAGATGGCGCAATACAATCTCGAATAATCAACCTCTTACAAGACTTTAAAACATGGCAATTATCAAGCGTGCGCTCATCAGCGTTTCTGACAAAAACGGTATCGTGGACTTTGCCAAGGCCCTGGTTGGCCTAGGCGTAGAAATCCTCTCTACAGGCGGCACCGCCAAGCTGTTCCGCGACAACAACATCCCGGTGATCGAAGTCAGTGATTACACTGGCTTCCCTGAGATGCTGGATGGCCGCGTCAAGACATTGCATCCCAAAGTACATGGCGGCCTGTTAGGCAGACGTGACTTGCCTGAGCATGTAGCAGCAATGCAAGCGCAAAGCATCCCCAACATCGACCTGCTTGCAGTCAACCTGTATCCGTTCGAAGCTACTGTCAGCAAACCCAACTGCACACTGGAAGACGCGATCGAGAACATCGATATTGGCGGCCCGGCGATGGTGCGTTCCGCTGCCAAGAACTGGAACGATGTCGCCGTACTGACCGATGCAAACCAATACGAAGCAGTACTGGCCGAGCTGCAAGCCAATAGCGGCGAGCTTTCCAAGGCTACGCGATTCAAGCTCTCTGTCGCCGCGTTCAACCGCATCGCGCAATATGATGCCGCAATCAGCGACTATCTGTCTTCCATCGATTTTGAAGCCAGCCAGAACGCAAGCCAGCCTGTACGCTGCATGTTCCCGGGGCAAGTCAACAGCAGCTTCATCAAGGTTCAGGATTTGCGCTACGGCGAGAACTCGCACCAGCAAGCAGCGCTTTACCGCGATTTGTGCCTAGCCCCAGGCAGCCTGGTGACAGCGCAACAACTGCAAGGCAAAGAACTCAGCTACAACAATATCGCCGATGCGGATGCGGCCTGGGAGGCCGTAAAATCTTTCGATAGCACTGCCTGCGTCATCGTCAAACACGCCAATCCATGCGGCGTGGCGCTAGGCGCCAACGCACTGGAAGCCTACAGCAAGGCCTTCAAGACAGACCCGACCTCGGCGTTTGGCGGCATCATCGCTTTCAACTGCACGCTGGATGGAACAGCTGCTGAAGCAGTCTCCAAACAGTTTGTCGAAGTGCTGATCGCGCCGGATTACACCGCTGAAGCATTGGCAATTTTCCAGGCCAAAGCCAATGTCCGCGTACTCAAGATCGCCATGCCAAAAGGCGGCAGCACAGCTTGGGAACAAGGCCGCAATTTCATGGACAGCAAACGCATCGGCTCCGGATTGTTGCTGCAGACCGCTGACAACCACGTAATCAGCGAAAAGGATTTGAAAGTCGTCACCAAGAAACAGCCAAGCCTGACTCAACTGGCCGATATGTTGTTTGCATGGCGCGTGGCGCAATATGTCAAGTCCAACGCCATCGTGTTCTGTGGCGATGGCATGACGCTAGGCGTGGGTGCCGGACAAATGAGCCGCGTGGACAGCACCAAGATTGCCGCCATCAAGGCACAGAACGCCGGCTTGAGCCTGCAAAACTCTGTCGTGGCCTCTGACGCATTCTTCCCGTTCCGCGATGGCGTAGACGTGTTGGCCGAAGCCGGTGCCGTCTGTGTAATCCAGCCAGGCGGCAGCATGCGTGACGAAGAAGTGATCGCCGCAGCAGATGAGCATGGCTTGGCCATGGTGTTTACTGGAATCAGACATTTTAGACATTAATTATGAAGATACTCGTTATCGGTAGCGGCGGCCGCGAACACGCCCTGGCCTGGAAAGTCGCGCAGAACAAGGAAGTCAGCCGTGTGTATGTAGCCCCCGGCAACGCGGGCACTGCAACCAACCCGGATATGGTGAACGTACCCATCACCAAGGTAGAAGAACTGGTCGAATTTGCCAAGAAAGAGCAAATCCATTTGACGATAGTTGGCCCAGAAGCACCATTGTCACAAGGTGTCGTAGATGCATTCCGTGCAGCAGGTCTGAAGATATTCGGCCCCACTAAAGCTGCCGCGCAGCTTGAATCCAGCAAGGACTTTGCCAAAGCATTCATGGTGCGCCACAACATCCCGACCGCGAAATATGAAACCTTTACCGATGCCGCCAATGCACATGATTACGTGACCCGGCAAGGCGCACCCATTGTGGTCAAGGCGGACGGTTTGGCCGCAGGCAAAGGCGTAGTAGTCGCCATGACGGATGAAGAAGCGCATCAAGCCATTGACATGATGCTGGCGGACAACAAACTTGGCGCCGCGGGTGCGCGCGTGGTGATCGAGGAGTTTCTGGAAGGCGAAGAAGCCAGCTTCATGGTGATGGTGGATGGCAAAAATATCCTGACACTCGCTACCAGCCAGGACCATAAGCGTCTGCTGGATGCAGACCAGGGGCCGAATACCGGCGGCATGGGTGCTTATTCACCCGCACCCGTCGTCACGCCGGAAATCCATGCCAAAGCCGTGCGCGAAATCATCCGACCAACCGTTGAAGGCATGGCCAAAGACGGCATCCCTTATACCGGATTCCTTTATGCTGGCCTGATGATAGGCAAAGACGGTTCGGTAAAAACGCTGGAATTCAACTGCCGCATGGGTGACCCCGAAACACAACCTATCATGATGCGCCTGAAGAGTGATCTCGTCGCTCTGGCCGAGCATGCCATCAACGGCACTTTGAATCAGGCCGAGGCTCAATGGGATCACCGTTTTGCACTAGGCGTGGTGATGGCAAGCGCAAACTACCCTGAATCACCAAAACTCGGGGATGAAATTACCGGCCTGCCAAAAAACTTGCAGGACGCCCACGTATTCCATGCCGGCACCACACTGAAAGATGGCAAAGTCGTCACCAGCGGTGGCCGTGTGCTGTGCGTGACCGCGCTAGGCGAAACCGTGAAATTTGCGCAGCAGCAAGCATATCGGATCGCTGAACAGATTCATTTTGATGGTGCGCAATACCGCAAAGACATCGGCTACCGCGCAATCAAAGGTTAAACAAAACATGCAAACAAAACCGGTTTTTGATTATTTGCAAGGCCTGCAAACGCGTATCGTAGAAGCGCTGGAGCTGGTCGATGGGAGAACCTTCCTGCACGATAGCTGGCAACGTCCGGAAGGCGGGGGCGGTACTTCCTGCATGCTGGAAGAAGGAAATGTGTTCGAGCGTGCCGGGATCGGCTTTTCGCATGTATTGGGCAACAAACTGCCACCTGCAGCTAGCGTAGCGCATCCCGAGGCTGCTGGCAGACCATGGGAAGCCATGGGGGTTTCACTGGTATTCCATCCGCGTAATCCCTATATCCCCACCGTCCACATGAATGTGCGTTTCTTTCACGCCAAAGCCCAAAACCCCAATGAGCAGGATATCTGGTGGTTTGGCGGCGGCATGGACCTAACTCCTTACTACCCATTTGAAGAGGACTGCATCCACTTCCATCGCACCTGCCGTGATGCACTCGCCCCTTTTGGTGCCGACCTATACCCGACATTCAAGAAGGAGTGTGACGAGTATTTCTACCTCAAGCACCGCAAGGAGCCGCGCGGCATCGGCGGCATCTTTTTTGACGACTTCAGCGAACTTGGCTTTGACCAAAGCTTTGCCATGCTGAAAGCTGTGGGTGACGCATTCATCAACGCCTATCTGCCCATTGTGCAACGCCGCAAGGATACGCCATATGGCGAACGCGAACGAGATTTTCAGGCCTATCGCCGCGGGCGCTATGTCGAATTCAATCTGATCTTTGACCGCGGCACGATATTTGGCCTGCAATCCAACGGCCGCACAGAATCCATCCTGCTCTCCATGCCGCCCATCGTGAAATGGCGCTACGACTGGAAACCGGAAGCAGGCAGCCCGGAGGCAAAACTTTATACCGACTTCCTGATTGGTAAAGATTGGCTTAAATAAACCGATTTTGCGGTAATATCCCGTATGGAAGAGGTTTCCAGTTTACAAGGGTATCTGCATGGGTCAAATCGAAAGCATTATCGGCACGCTCTCCGGTTGGGTATGGGGTCCTCCGATGCTGGTGTTACTCGTGGGCACCGGCATATACCTCACAATCATTCTCAAAGGCCTGCAGTTCAGGGCACTACCGCTTGCCTTTAAACTCATCATGCAGAAAGACCATGGCCACCATGGTGACATCAGTCATTTTGCAGCACTGATGACGGCGCTGGCAGCCACCGTTGGCATAGGCAATATCGTCGGCGTGGCTACGGCCATCACGCTTGGCGGACCTGGCGCGGTATTCTGGATGTGGATGACCGGCTTGGTCGGCATGGCCACTAAATATAGCGAAGCGGTACTCGCCGTAAAATATCGTGAACATGGTAAACATGGCATGCGTGGCGGACCGATGTATTACATCAGCAAAGGCGCCGGCTTACCCTGGCTGGGTACTTTGTTCGCCATATTCACAGCCTGCGCCACCTTTGGTATCGGCAATATGACGCAAGCCAATGCCACCGCTAAAATCTTTGAAGCCACCTTTCACATACCAACTGTTGCCACAGGTGTTGTGTTGACACTGCTCACTGGTCTGGTGATTCTAGGTGGCATCAAATCCATCGGCAAGTTCACCTCTTTCCTGGTACCGTTCATGATCATCGGCTATGTAGGTGCTTCTTTAATCGTTTTAGTGCTGAATGCCCATCAAATCCCGCATGCATTTGGTTTGATCTTTGGCCATGCGTTCTCCTCCGCCGCTGCCACCGGCGGCTTCGCAGGCGCTACAATTGCTGCCGCCATGCGTTATGGTATTTCACGCGGGGTGTTCTCCAACGAGTCCGGGCTAGGCTCTGCACCAATCGCCGCTGCAGCTGCACGCACAAAGGATCCTGTGACCCAGGCACTGGTAAGTATGACGCAGACATTCATCGATACCTTGATGGTATGCACCATGACTGCGTTGGTAATTCTCACTGCCAACAGCTGGACAATGGGAGTCACCGCATCTAACCTTACTAGCGCCAGCATGGCTGAGACATTGGGCAACACGGGTAGCGTCATAGTCGCTATCGCCACTAGCCTGTTCGCCTATTCGACATTAATCGGGTGGAACTACTATGGCGAGAAGGCCATTGAATATCTGTTTGGTGAAAAATCCATCCGGATCTATCGCGTATTTTTCACAGTTGCCGTGATGATAGGTGCAACAACCAGCCTGGAATTCGTATGGAATTTCTCTGATCTAATGAATGGCATGATGGCAATCCCCAACCTGATCGGTTTGTTGCTGTTATCCAAAGTCATCAAATCCGAAACAGATCGCTATTTCTCTGCTAGAAAACAATGAATCAACACACCCATAAAAGAGTGACCTGGAAGAACCGCTGGACCTTCATGCTGGCTACAGCAGGCTCAGCGATAGGCCTTGGCAACATATGGAAGCTGCCATACATGATTGGCGTGAATGGTGGTAGTGCTTTCGTCCTGGTATTTATCGCGTGCATTTTCTTTGTCGGCATTCCGTTGATGATGACGGAAGTCCTGCTTGGTCGCCGGGCGCAGAAGAATCCGCTTGATGGGATGGCAGCTCTAGCCAAAGAAGCAAATGCGAACCCTGTATGGAGGTATGTCGGGGGGATGGGCATGATCACAGGCTTGCTGATTTTGGGCTTTTACAGCGTGATTGGCGGCTGGGTGCTAAGTTATATCTGGTTCGCATTGCAAGACACGTTCCTCAATATAGATGGAGCGCATGCCAAAGCAAACTTCGACGCACTTTTAGCATCCCCTGTCACTCTGATTTTTTGGCATACCGCGTTTATGGTGCTCACCATGGGAGTGGTCGCCAATGGCGTAAATCAAGGTCTTGAACGCGCCAACAACATCCTTATTCCCGCACTTTTTGTTATCCTGCTGATACTGTTGGGTTACAGCATGGCTGTAGGCGATTTTGCTACATCCAGGCACTTCATGTTCTCTCTGGATTTCTCCAAGATTACTCCTGTCGCAGTGCTTTCCGCGCTTGGTCACGCCTTCTTTTCGCTCAGCCTGGGGATGGGTGCCGTCATGGTATATGGCTCATATTTACGGCGTGACGTTTCCATCGCCCGCACTACCATCTACATCGCACTTGCCGATACGGCATTAGGTCTGCTCGTCGGGTTAGCGATTTACTCACTGGTATTTGCTAATCATCTGGAGCCTGCTGCCGGCCCAGGATTGATTTTCCAGACTTTGCCTATTGCTTTTGGCCACATGCCCGGCGGACATGTCATCGGTGTATTGTTTTTCCTTCTGGTCGCCTTTGCTGCCTGGACATCCGCCATTTCTCTGGTTGAGCCTGCCATAGCATGGATTACTGAAAACACCCGCATCACGCGCCTGCAATCGGCTTGGATGATAGGCCTGACCGTATGGTTGCTGGGAGTGGCAGTCGTCCTCTCGTTCAATGACTGGAGCCACATCAAGATTGTTTTCGGACTGAACATCTTCGAAACGCTGGATAAACTTACATCCACAATTCTGCTGCCTCTAGGTGGGATTTTGATGGCATTGTTTGCTGGATACGTGATGAAGAAGGATCACGTACAGGAAGAACTGGGATTGCATGATACCGGCTTCAAGGGCTGGCGTATTACCAATAACATCGTCGCACCAATCGCCATCCTGGCAGTATTTTTATATCTGTTCGGCGTTATAAAATAACCGACCAGCCAACAAAAAAGCCAGTCGACCGACTGGCTTTTTAATTTGAGCTGGAGCTAAAAATTACAGGCTCAATACCCAGTGAACGATTGCTTTGATGTCATCATCTTTCACTTGTGGGCTATTAGCTGGCATCGGCATAGGACCCCAAACGCCGCTACCACCTTTTTTCACTTTTTCTACCAAACGTGCTTCAGCACCTTTGTCGCCTTTGTATTTAGCCGCAACATCTTTATAAGCTGGACCCAATACTTTTTTATCTACGCTGTGACATGCCAGACAACCACTCTTTTGTGCCAATGCTTGGCCATCTTCTGCTTGGGCTACACCAGCCATCAACACGCCGGCAACTGCTACTGCTGTTAACAATGCTTTCATGCTATCTCCTTGAATTCTGAACTTTTCCGTCTGCAATTTTTTGCAGCGCGTATCATACTCGTAATTTGAAATTCCTGAAAGCGTTAAAACATTTTCAGGCCTTCCCCCAAACCATCAACCCTTGGTAAGTAGCTAACGCGTTGATATACCCATGCGTTGACACTGCATGAAAATTTTTTCGAGACTGCTTTTATCCCTGCTTACAACGTCTCGATAAAGTATTCGGCACTGATCACATGTGTACGACCAGGGTTGATCACCACCATGTTATCCAGTGCATTGGTAGTTTCTACACAGATGGTTTTACGCCACTCATCCGCCGCCCCCATATCACCCATTTGCGCGGCTTTCTCCGCCCCTGGGCTCCATACCACAGTGGTATCGCTGCCGGATTTTGCCACATGAATGATACGATTGAAGCCGGTATCATGCACCAAACAATCACTGCTGTGATTGATGAACACCCGGTCAAACTCACTACCGTCAAATGTCAACGCGTTGTGTTCCACTTCGCGCTGATATTTAAGGATCTTGTCAGCATAGACACAATCCTGCATGCCGGTGATTTTCACATTGGCCACATCACTTACGTTCAGGTAAGTATGAAATGCCTCCCCAATCACGAATGGATGATCCGCTTTGTTGGTCGTTGCCATCTCGATACGCAGCCGCCTGCCTATCGTGATAGTGATAGTTAACACATAAGGGTAGGAGAGCTGACGCTGTGCCTCGGGGGTTTGCTGCATTTCAAGAATAATGCGCGTCGCGCCGGTCGGTGTGGAATCAATATCCATCACACGCCATGGGATCACCCGCGCGAAACCATGCGGGCAAAACGTGCTATCCGTTGGATGTGCGCCGAACCAAGGCCAGCAGATTGGCACACCACCTCGGATGGAGCGGCCTTTCACATAGCGTGCGTTGCTGGAAAGCCAGAGTACCGGATTGGCAAGGAACTTAGGCTTCCACTCCATCAAATGCGCGCCTTGCAAAGCAATCTTGCCTACAGCTAGCGGGTTGTCAATCTCCAGGTATTGCAACCCATTCTCATCCTGTGTCTGCACCACATGCGCATGCAGTTTCAGGCGTTTTTGGGTACTAGGCTCACTGGTTCCCTTGATTGTTTCTAATGTCATTATTTTCTCTATCGTTCAATTTGTGTCACATCGCGCACTGCGCCTTTTGCTGCGCTGGTACTCATTGCAGCATATGCCCGCAAGGAGGCAGACACATGGCGCTGACGGTTGACCGGCTTCCATGCATCCTTGCCTTTAGCTTCCATGGCAGCGCGACGGCGCTCGAGCTCTTCCACGGAAACCGCCAGATGGATACGGCGGTTAGGGATATCAATCTCGATGGTATCGCCCTCTTCCACCAGGCCTATCGCCCCACCTTCTGCAGCTTCCGGCGAAGCGTGCCCGATACTCAGGCCTGAAGTGCCGCCTGAAAAACGGCCATCTGTCAGCAATGCGCAAGCTTTGCCCAAACCTTTGGATTTAAGGTAAGAGGTCGGATAAAGCATTTCTTGCATGCCTGGTCCACCACGTGGCCCTTCATAACGGATGACCACTACATCACCCGCAATGATCTTATCGGCAAGAATTCCCTCAACTGCAGCATCCTGCGATTCAAAAATGCGTGCCCGCCCGGTGAATTTCAAAATACTGTCATCCACACCGGCGGTTTTGACAATACAGCCATCCAGTGCGATATTGCCATGTAATACCGCCAAACCACCATCTTGCGAGTAAGCATGCGCCTTGTCGCGGATACAGCCATTGGCGCGATCATCATCCAATGCCGGGAAACGCATGGACTGAGAAAACGCGATAGTCGTCGGGATGCCTCCCGGTGCGGCACGGTAGAATTCTTTCACGTTCTCATCATTAGTCCGTTGGACGTCCCATTGCTCAAGTGCAGCACCCATCGTTGGTGCATGCACGGTAGCCACATCACGATGAATCACCCCAGCACGATCGAGTTCACCCAAGATGCCCATTACACCGCCAGCGCGGTGCACATCTTCCATATGATATTTCTGTGTAGCCGGCGCCACCTTACATACGCATGGTACACGCAAGGATATATGGTCAATGTCTGACATCGTGAAATCCACGCCAGCTTCATGTGCAGCTGCCAACAAATGCAGCACGGTATTGGTCGAGCCGCCCATAGCCACATCAAGCGCCATGGCGTTCTGGAACGCCTCGAAAGTCGCGATGCTGCGTGGCAGCACACTCGCATCATCCTGCTCATAATAGCGTTTGGCCAAATCTACGATCAAACGGCCCGCGCGCAGAAATAACTGCTTCCTGTCCGCATGCGTGGCGACGATAGAGCCGTTACCGGGCAATGACAAGCCTAACGCCTCGGTCAGACAATTCATGGAGTTGGCGGTGAACATACCGGAGCATGAACCACAGGTCGGACAGGCTGAACGTTCCACTGCCACGACCTCTTCGTCGCTCACACGACTATCAGCGGCTTCTACCATCGCATCCACCAAATCCAGTGCACGAATTTCGCCATTCCAGTTGACCTTGCCCGCCTCCATCGGCCCGCCTGAAACGAATACCACGGGGATATTCAGGCGTAGCGCAGCCATCAGCATGCCGGGCGTGATTTTGTCGCAGTTGGAAATACACACTAGCGCGTCGGCGCAATGGGCGTTGACCATATATTCTACGGAATCAGCAATCAAGTCGCGGCTTGGCAACGAATACAGCATACCCCCATGACCCATCGCGATACCGTCATCCACAGCGATCGTATTGAACTCCTTGGCTACGCCACCAGCCTTCTCGATCTCACGGGCGACCAACTGTCCCATATCCTTGAGATGCACATGACCAGGGACAAATTGAGTAAATGAGTTCGCGATGGCAATGATGGGTTTGGAGAAATCTTCCTCCTTCATCCCGGTAGCACGCCATAAAGCGCGCGCGCCCGCCATGTTGCGGCCATGCGTAGTAGTACGTGAGCGATAAGCTGGCATAGATATATAAGCCTTTATGTATATTAACCTCTATAATTGACATTTTACCGCAATATAGGCAGTCCATATGCTTGAGAGCAAAATCTTCGTGCATCCGCAGTTCGATCCCATCGCCATTCATCTTGGCAATTCGTTTGGCATCCACTGGTATGGACTGATGTATCTGATTGGATTCATTGCCTTTTTGCTGCTTGGCAGATGGCAGGCACAACACAAACCCTGGTTTGGATGGAACCATCAGATGCTAGATGATGCCCTTTTTTATGGCGCATTAGGTGTCGTACTTGGCGGGCGCATAGGTTATGCGATATTTTACCAAGGCAGCTATTTCCTTGAGCATCCACTCGATATCTTCAAGGTCTGGCAAGGCGGCATGAGCTTTCACGGCGGTTTTCTGGGGGTGCTGGTCGCAATGTGTTTTTTTAATCGGAAATATCCCCAACCATGGCTGAAAACCATGGACTTTGTCGCACCCCTGGTACCAATCGGCTTGGGCGCAGGCCGTATGGGTAATTTCATCAATGGCGAATTATGGGGAAGACCGACTGGCGGGGAATTCGGAGTCATCTTTCCTCTGGTGGACAACGTTGCGAGACATCTATCACAACTATATGAATTCGCATTGGAGGGGTTGATGTTATTTGCCATCTTGTGGTGGTTTTCGCGCAAACAACGGCCAGTAGGCGCCATCTCCGCACTCTTCTTGATGGGCTATGGGACGTTCCGATTCCTGATAGAGTTCACGCGTGAACCTGATGCCAATTTGGGCTTGCTTCAACTTGGCCTCAGTATGGGCCAATGGCTAAGCATGCCCATGATTTTGATTGGCTTATGGTTGTGGTTTACAGCGCATAAACGGGGTTGAAGTCAGCGCTGTCAAAACGTCATCAACCACATCGAATTTCCGACAACCCACATTTTCTTCTCCCTATGAAGATTTTACAAAAATACAATGTAATCATATAGATACATTTGCAACCCATTATTTACTATCTAGGCATACGATTTGCAGATTGTTACTCAGACAAATGCAGCTTAGATAGGAAAATGAAATGTTAAAGTGGTTGGAAAGATTCTTTAAACCGGAAGTGCCGTTGGATTACATTGTGGCAGACTACAAACCTGAGAAGTTGAATCGGCTTCGGGATGAGTTCAGGCTGGAAGAGCTGGAAGCGGACACTTCTGATGAGATGGATGTAGACAATCTCTATCAGAAGCATTAACAGCAACGTTTGATGCCCTGCCATTTATTGGCCTGCCAAAGTTTGTAGAACTCCTTGCGGGACAGCGCAGGCGGCGCATCAAGCACATTAGCATGAAACGCCATATGATGTTCAAGATACCGTTCATAAGCATCGTCTCCAGATAGTCTGCGAACCAGATGCCAGATATGGCGCAATCTCTTTAAAAAACTTTTCAGCATCTAATCTCTCACCCAATTCTCAGCCAACTGGCTTGGCTCATGCGGGGTCTCAGAAAGTTTCAAAACCGGCCTTCCGACGTGAGAATGCATGCAGACGCGCAGCATATCCAACACCACCACCCATAACACCACGACAAAAAACAACGTCAGATATGCGTCCAGATGCTGGTTAAAAATCAATTGCTGGGCGACTGAAGCCTTATCAGCAGGAAGCGCACCGCTTGCCAATTTAGCGCTTAAATCATTTGCTGCAGCAAAGAAGCCAATGCGTACATCCTCGCTGAAAATCTTTTGGAAAGCAGCTGTCGTCGTAATGATGACCAGCCAGGCCAGAGGCAAACCCGTCACCCAGGCAAATTTCAGTTTGCCGGATTTCACCAGGATACCCGTTGCCACACTCAGCGCGATCGCTGCCAGCATCTGGTTGGCGATGCCGAACAGCGGCCAAAGGATATTGACGCCGCCGTTCGGGTCTATCACACCAATATACAAAAAGTATCCCCAGCTTGCCACTACGATGGCGCTAGTGATAATGACTGATGGGGTATAGGAAGTCTCGCCCAGCTTTTTGTTAAAATTTCCCAGCAGATCCTGCAGCATGAAACGGCCTACACGCGTGCCAGCATCCAGTGTGGTGAGGATAAAAATCGCCTCGAACATGATGGCAAAATGGTACCAGACAGCCAGCATGCTCTTGCCAAACGCTGTGCCAAAAATGCTGGCCATTCCAACCGCCAGACTAGGCGCGCCGCCGATACGCGCAAACAGGCTCTTTTCGCCCATGTCATTCGCCAATTGCTGCATCTGCTCCGCCGTCACAGCAAAGCCCCAGCTATTGATCTTGGCGATGGCATCTACCGCTTCCTTGCCAACAATCCCCGGCGGGCTGTTGATCGCAAAGTACACACCTGGCTCCAGCACTGTCGCTGCAATCATCGCCATCATGGCTACAAAGCTTTCCAGCAGCATGCCGCCATAACCAATCATGCGAATGTCCCGTTCATTTGCCAGCAACTTGGGCGTAGTGCCGGATGAAATCAGTGCATGGAAGCCGGATATCGCCCCGCAAGCAATGGTAATGAACACGAAAGGAAACAGCTTTCCACCAAAAATCGGGCCGGTACCATCGACGAACTGGGTAAGAGCAGGCATATGGATTTCCGGACGTAGCAACAGAATTGCAATTGCGAGCAGGAACACAGTACCCAATTTGACGAATGTCGATAGATAATCACGCGGCGCAAGCAGCAGCCATACCGGTAACACTGCCGCAGCAAAGCCATACGCAATCACCACATAAGCCAACGGCAAGCCGTCGTGGTCGAACAGCACCCTCAACCCTTCATGATGATCTACCCAGCCGCCTGCTAACACAGAAAGAAGCAATAAAACCAGCCCTAGCGTACTTGCTTCCAGCACCCGCCCGGGACGCAAGTTACGCATGTAAACTCCCACCAGCATCGCGATAGGTATAGTGGCTGCTACGGTAGAAGTCGCCCATGGACTATGTTTCATGGCATTCACCACCACCAGCCCGAGCACGGCAATCAGGATAATCATGATCATGAATGTCCCAATCAGTGCAGCCGTCCCGCCAATCGCGCCAATCTCATCGCGCGCCATTTGACCCAAGCTGCGACCATTGCGGCGCATGGAGAAAAACAGTGTCACCATATCCTGCACAGCACCGCCTAATACCGCACCAATCAGGATCCACAAAGTTCCAGGCAGATAACCAAACTGGGCTGCCAGGGTCGGCCCTACCAATGGGCCCGGGCCTGCGATCGCGGCAAAATGGTGACCAAACACCACCCACTTATTGGTAGGCATGAAATCGCGCCCGTTATCCAGGCGCTCCGCCGGGGTAGCCCGCGTTGTGTCTATCGTCAGCACCTTGGCAGCTATCCATGCCGCATAAAAGCGATAGGCAATGGCATAGATACATGCTGCGGCAGTTACCAGCCACAAGGCATTGATGCTCTCGCCGCGGTGCAGTGCTATCCCTGCCATTGCAACTGTGCCAAGCAACGCCACCAAGAACCACATCGCTTTTTTATGCCATACCATCATTTCCACTCCAACCTAAAGCAGCCCTTTTTCCTTGAACGATAACGTCTGATTCCCCGCTATGACAAAATGATCCAGAACGCGTGTGCCAACCAACTCCAGCGCGTCTTTCAAATGCTGCGTGAGCAGTTCATCTTCCTGGCTTTGTTTTGCCATCCCCGTAGGGTGATTATGCGCAAAAATCACTGCTGCAGCATTATGATGCAATGCCCGCTTGACTACTTCCCTCGGGTGTACGCTCGTTTGCATCAACGTACCGGTAAACATTTCCTCTGACGCTACCAGGCGATTCTGCACATCTAGAAATAGTACTAAAAAAGCCTCATAAGGCAAATGTGCCAATTTTAGCTGCAAATATTCACGTACCTGGCCTGGAGATTCAAACACATCACGCTGCTGTAACTGCTCACCCAAGGCACGGCGACTCATTTCGAATATCGCTTGCAATTGCACATATTTGCTGCTGCCCATACCATGCACAGCGCTGATTTGCCGTTCGCTAGCTGCAAAAATCCCATTCAGGCTACCGAACTCCTTCAACAGGTCACGCGCCAGATCAACAGCGCTTTTGCCAGCTACGCCTACGCGCAAAAAAATTGCCAGCAACTCTGCATCCGACAAACTTTCTGCACCACTCTGCAGCAGTTTCTCGCGTGGGCGCTCACCTTCCGGCCAATCCGTAATCGCCATGTCAGCGCTTACCTTACCCACCCGATCTCATGTGCACTCTTTTCACCGATCAGCACCTGATTCAAGCTTTTTGGCGTCACGGCATGCACTTCATCCATCGGCAAATACCCACCCATCAGTTCAGCAAAATCCTGTGGATATAACGGCTCCTTTTCCGGGTTTGCATAGCCATCTGGAAAAACAGGCTGGTTGCTGCCCAGGTCATATTTATCAGTCGCACTCAGCGTATGCAGCAGCTCATGTGCCACGACAACCAGATTCTGCTTATTGTGTTGGCTGTCCGCAAACAGGTTGACGCGCCCGACACGCCCTTTATCTAGCGCAGTGGAATGCACCAGATGGTTATTCTTGTCAGGATCATAGTAAAGCAGATACAAGCGAATATCCGGCTTCACCAACACTTTGGGGCTGTTGTTCCAGGCAAACCAGCGCAGATTCAAACTCCACCATACATTTTCCAGCATACTACCGCTGCTGGGTGGTGCTGGCGGTATTGATTTGACTTCTTCGCCCAGCTCTACAGCGATTGGTCGCGACATGTTTAATTGGTAACGCTGCGCTTCTTCGGAAAAAAACTCCTCCATGGCAATGAAGTCATCCTTGCTCAAGCCCTTGATATAATCCGACGCCACGCCTGAGCCGTCCGCATTCACCGGATACAACGCAACATAAAAGTTCTTCTTCCATTCAAGATCGGCTTTAGCCAAAAATGATTGCTGCACCACAGTCGCCAAGATCAATAGCAAAAACGTTATCCGGATGAATTTCCACATAGATTTGTCATTATATTTTTATTCTGTATAAGATAGCAGGTAATGCGCCGAATAGGTATGTTTTGAGCCTGTTAGCGCCATTTTGCCGACGCACATGCTAAACTTAGCGCCGAATTCCTTTCAAGGCACACTGCACACAACATGAGCTCGCTTGCAAACAAGCATATCGTACTAGGTATCACCGGAGGCGTGGCTGCATACAAGGCTGCGGAATTGGTGCGCTTGTTAATTAAAGCTGGCGCAGAAGTGCAAGTCGCCATGACTGAAGGTGCGCAACAGTTCATTACCACGGTCACGATGCAAGCCCTATCGGGCAAACCGGTATTTACCAGCATGTGGGATGGCGGCGTACCGAACGGCATGCCGCACATCGAGCTCAGCCGCAATGCAGATGCTATTGTGATAGCACCGGCAAGTGCAGACTTCATGGCCAAATTGCTACATGGCCGCGCCGATGATTTGCTATCAGCCCTCTGCCTGGCGCGCGACTGCCCTTTGCTCATCGCGCCTGCGATGAATAAGCAAATGTGGGAAAACCCCGCAACGCAACGAAATGTCGCCCAACTCATTCGAGACGGCATCACCATGCTTGGGCCTGATAGTGGCGACCAGGCCTGCGGTGAAACCGGGATGGGGCGCATGCTGGAACCGGAAGATCTTCTGACGCACATCAACAGTTTTTTCACGCCTAAACTGTTAAACGGCAAACGCATATTGATTACCGCCGGTGCGACGCAGGAAGCGATTGACCCGGTGCGCGTCATCACCAATCTCAGCAGCGGCAAGATGGGACTAGCCTTGGCGCAAGCTGCAGTAGATATGGGTGCCGACGTGACTTTAGTGCATGGCAAAGTAGAAATCCCCTTGCCTCACAGCACCCGAAACATCTCGGCTATTGATGCTGAGACCATGTATAAAACCGTGATGCAACATGTCGCCAATCAAGATATCTTCATTGGAGTAGCTGCAGTAGCAGATTATTCTCCGGCACAAAAAAACACCCAGAAAATTAAAAAAAGTGAGCAGACACTTTCGCTGGAGTTCAATAAAAACAAAGACATTATAGCTGACGTTGCCAGCCTTCCAAATCCGCCATTCTGTGTAGGCTTTGCCGCTGAAAGCGAAAACCTGCTGCAATATGCGGAACAAAAGCGCATTGCAAAAAAATTGCCATTGATTGTCGCGAACATGGCCACACAGGCCATGGGTAGTGACGACAACGAAGTCACATTGCTTGACGATGTCGGAGCGCACCATTTACCAAATACTTCCAAAACCGAAACCGCGAGTCTTGTGCTGCGACATATAGCACAGATGCTCTAGCCCATACAGGCCAATTGCCTGTTAAATCATGAAAATACTGATGTCTAGCCCCTCCTAATCACATACACTCAAATCAAAATTTTTAGTTACTACAAGTTCAGATCAAGGTTTACCATGTCTTCAAATCACCCACATAAGATAAAATTATTATCCATTGCTGTTTTAAGCGCCCTAAGTGCCAGCTACCATGCTGTTGCGGATGAAGCCAATCAGAAAAGTATTGTCGCTGCGCCAGTCGTCGTCACTGCCACTCGTGTAGAACAAAACAGTTTCGACTTGCCAGTTGCCATTGATACAGTAGACATACATGACATCCAAGCAGGCCAGTTGCAAATGCAGCTTTCGGAAAGCCTGATCCGCTTGCCCGGCATCACCGCACAGAACCGCAACAACCAAGCCCAAGACCCGCAAATCTCGACCCGTGGCTTTGGTGCGCGCTCAAGTTTTGGTGTGCGCGGTGTTCGCGTTTATGTGGATGGCATCCCGCTTTCCATGCCAGACGGCCAAGGGCAACCCGGTGTCGTGGATTTATCCGCCATTCGCAGTGTGGAAGTCATGCGCGGCCCATTCTCGGCCCTTTATGGCAACTCTTCCGGCGGCGTGATACAGATGTTGACGGAAAATGCGCCCAAAACACCAGAAGTCGGCGCAACCGTGATGTTTGGCAGTGAAAACACCAAACGCCAGGTACTCAATGCCACCGGCAATCTTGAAGGCCTGGATTATTTGTTGAATGTATCCAACTATGACACAGATGGCTATCGCCAACACAATTCTGCCAACAAGCAACAAGCCACAGCAAAATTCAAAGTCAACCTGACAGAAGACACCAGAATTACTGCGCTTGTGAACTGGTTTGACCAAAAAGCGGAAGACCCTAACGGACTGCCACGCGTGGCAACCAAAACCGACCCTTCGGCTTTTGATGACCCAGAAAAAGTTGTGATTAGTTCAATCTTGTCAAACACAAGAGTTTATCGCCAACACACGCAAGCTGGCTTCAATATTGAGCACGATTTCAATCCAAACAACTCAATCCATATAGTGAGCTACGTCGGAACGCGCGAAAACGAGCAATATCTGGCGCTCAACTCTACCGGCAGCGGTCGTGCCAGCATTATCTCTCGCGACTTCTGGGGTACTGATATCCACTGGAACAACAAAGGTGAGCTATTCAACCGCCCATATTCGTTTAGTGCCGGGATGACCTACGGAAAAATGAACGATGCGCGTCAGGATATTGCCACAACTAACGGAGTCATGCTGCCTGCGTCCATTTTGGCAAATGTAAACCGAAATGAAGATAATATTTCGACCAACTTCGACCAGTATATTCAGGCACAATGGTCCGCCTTGGACAATGTTGACCTACATGCAGGTGTTAGACGCACAAAAGTATGGTTGGAGGTGAAGGATAACTTAGTCGACTTGTCAAAAGACTTTACAAAAACTTTCAACTACAAATACCGCGATGGTAGCGGTCGTGTAACACATGAAAAAACTACACCAGTTATTGGTGCTGTCTGGAAAGTGACCCCTGCGACCAATTTGTACGCCAATTATGGCAAAGGCTTCGAAACACCCACATTTATCGAAGTTGCCTACAGTGACCCGGTTCTAGGTACTGGTCCAAACTTGGGCATCAAGCCAAGCACCAGCGATAACTATGAAATCGGCGTGAAGTCATTCATTACCGATAACACCAGGACAAATGTTTCGATATTCAAGACGGATACTGATAAGGAAATCGTGGCCATTTCCGGCAACCCTTACGCTGTATATAAGAATGCAGGCAAAACCAAGCGCAAAGGCATAGAAGCCTCCATAGAGACACGATTTGACAACAATATCGGCTTATACGCCTCATACACACTGCTGGATGCAAAATTCGACGACTCATTCACCACTATAAACAACAAAGTCGTTGATTCCGGCAATTACATCCCAGGAACCTATCGGACACAACTCTATGGTGAAATTTCCTGGAAGCTACCATCCATCGGGTTCTTTACCGCGTTTGAAGGCCGCCACAACAGCAAGGTATATGTAGACGACCGGAACACTGACGCAGCACCTTCGTACACCGTCTTTAACCTGCGTGCCGGTTTTCAACAGGAACTTGCAAACTGGAGACTCAGTGAATATCTGCGTGTAGAAAACATGTTTGATAAAGAATATATTGGCTCTGTACGTGTCAATGACACGAATAGCCGCTTCTTTGAACCGGCCCAGAACAGAAACTACCTGCTTGGCTTAAGCGCTAGTTATAAGTTCTAACCGTATCTGCAGGATGTCCCTAAGCCAGCTATCAAAAGCTGGCTTTTTTATTTGTATATTCGAACGATATTCACGTACGCATGCGCATTCATTGACCCAACAGTTAGCCTGAAAGGTAAGCTGGGCGCGACTAACAGACACGCTTATGTAGTAATGAAAAAATTTTACTTTGCGTGAAAAATTTCGCTGTGTTGGATATAGTGATTTTCGCAGCTATTTAGTGTTTAATGTCACCTGTTCAAACATTGTATAAAAGTTACGTTATGGCCATTTCGGTAGACCTGAAAATTCTTGATCCCCGCCTGCATCACATGATGCCAAGCTATGCGACACCCGGTTCTGCAGGGCTGGATTTGCGCGCCTGCATCGAGCATACACAAACCATCCAGCCTGGCGAGACTGTGATGATCCCCACTGGCATGGCGATCCATATCGACAATGCCTATTACGCCGCTCTGATTCTGCCACGTTCTGGACTAGGTCATAAGCACGGTATCGTGTTGGGTAATCTGGTCGGGCTGATTGATTCGGACTACCAAGGCCAATTACTGGTTAGTTGCTGGAACCGCAGCCAGCATGCATTCATCCTTAACCCGATGGAACGTATCGCCCAGTTAGTGATTGTGCCTGTCGTACAAGCTGATTTCCATATCGTGGATGAGTTCACCGTTACAGAAAGAGGTGAAGGCGGCTTCGGCAGCACTGGCAAACATTAGCCGAATCAAAGCAAAACACCAAAAAATCCTATATTTAGGTTGAAACATTCTCTGGTTTCGTACTATAATCACGCTCTTTCTCGAAAAGCAGATATTTGGAGTCAGCCATGGCACGTGTATGTCAGGTAACTGGTAAAAAACCAATGGTGGGTAACAATGTGTCCCACGCACAAAACAAAACAAAACGCCGCTTTTTGCCTAACTTGCAAAATCGCAAGTTCTGGGTTGAAAGCGAGAACCGCTGGGTAAGCCTGCGCATTACCAACGCTGCATTGCGCACTATCGATAAAAACGGCATTGACGCAGTATTGGCGAAAATGCGCGCAAACGGCGAAAAAATCTAAGGAGAACTAAACCATGCGCGAAAAAATCAAATTGGAATCTAGTGCTGGTACTGGTCACTTTTATACCACCACTAAAAACAAACGCACGATGCCAGAAAAAATGGAAATCAAGAAATTTGATCCAGTGGCACGCAAACATGTGATGTACAAAGAAACCAAGTTGAAATAATTTCAACAAAATAAAAAAGCCCGCAACGCGGGCTTTTTTATTGCCACAATTTTCAGACAGAACCCAGCATCCTCATCTCTCTTTGTGGGAAAGGTATTTCGATACCATGTCGCTTGAATGCATCCCAAACTGCCAGATACAACTCTGTTTTGAGTGTTGCTGAACCTTCCTCCGGATCAGGTATCCAGACCACCAGATTCATGTCGATACCACTTTCACCGAACTGTACAATATTTGCTGAGGGATTTGGCTCCTTAAGCACTCTGGTGTGACTCGAAGCCACATTTTTAAGAAGATTGATCACTAGTTCCAAATCGCTTTTATAAGCCACTTGAATCGGCAACTCGACCCGCGCTTTTTTTTCAGAATGCGAGTGATTGATCACCAGGCTGGTAATCAAAGTTTCATTAGGAATAATAACCTGCGTGCCGTCCAGCTTGCGCAGAAGCGTATAGCGGGACCTTAACTCAGAGATTACGCCATAGTGGCCATCAGTCGTAATCACATCACCGATTTGCATGGATTTATCCAGCAACAGGATGAAACCACTGACATAATTGCTGGCAATCTTTTGCAGACCAAAACCCAGCCCAACACCAAGCGCCCCGCCAAACACTGAAAATAACGTGATATCAAAACCAACGATGGAAAGCGAAAATAAAACGCCTATGGTAATGAAGAAAATACGTACCAGCTTCACCATTGCCACGCGGATATTGACACTCAGCTGCTGCGCCCGCATCAGTTTTTTTTCGGCCAACCTGCTTAACCAAAGCGTGAAGAAAAGGGTAATAATGATGGTAAAAATTCCTTGTACCACCATCCAGAGATTGGCCTCTCCCTTACCCAAACCAAACTGCACTTCTTCAAGCGCTTTAATAATGCGAGTTAGATTCCCGGTAAAGTGCAACGCCAGTACAAGCCATACTGACCAGGAAATGAATCGCTCAAACGCCTTGAGCCAACCGCTTGGGTCGAATATATAACGCAATGCATAAACACTCAGCCGTATTAGCGCAAGCGCCAGCAAAAGCTTGATGGTCAGTTGCAACATCCCTGTATGATGCCAGTTGGCCAGCACCCATTTACCCAAAGCAACACCGAGCAATGCGGAGACTGGGAACAGTACGCGGTTAATGCCGCCTATCGCCAGCTTTGTGTTTTCTCGTGCATACTTCATCACATAAGTATGCAGCGCATCGTTAATCAGCCAAGCCACTCCAAAAGCAGCCATCAAAACTGTCAACTGCCAGAAAATCTGTTGACTGCCAAAATCATGCAGGACTTCCACCCAGATTTGTCTAATTTCGCTGTTCATATCATCAATACTAGAGCAAGTAGAAAGTTGCCAAGCCTAGAAAAATAAAGAACCCTCCGCTATCTGTCATCGCAGTAATCAACACACTGGAGCCAGTAGCGGGATCTCTACCCAAGCGGGTCATGATGATAGGAATCACCACCCCCATTACCGCTGCCAACAGGAGATTAAGGGTCATTGCTGCAGTCATAACCAAGCTTAGATGGTAATTATGGTACAAAAAGTAGGCAATCACCCCCAATACACCACCCCATACCAGTCCATTCAGCATCGCTACGCCAAGCTCCTTTTTAATCATTGAGTTCATATTGGTGGATGAAATCTGACCAAGTGCCAAGCCTCGCACAATCATGGTTATTGTTTGATTCCCGGAGTTACCGCCAATGCCAGCGACGATTGGCATCAATGCCGCTAACGCGGCGATTTTTTCAATAGATCCCTCGAACATGCCAATTACACGTGATGCCACCAATGCGGTTATGAGATTAATCGCCAGCCATGCCCAGCGGTTCTGCACGGATTTCCATACCGAGGCAAAAAAGTCTTCCTCTTCGCGTAAGCCTGCCATCGAAAACTTATCCGCATCCGATTCCTCGCGGATGTAATCCATTACTGCATCTACAGTTATACGGCCAACCAGCTTGTTGTTGATATCTACCACTGGCGCAGTAATCAAATCATACCGCTCAAACGCTTTGGCAGCTTCGCCTGCATCATCTTCCGGATGAAACAGAACCACATCATCAGAAAGTATTTCGGACAGCTTTGCGTCCAGGTCATTCACCACGATACGTTTGAGTGAGACCATGCCGCGCAAAATATCATCCCGATCCACCACGAATAATTTATCGGTATGATCAGGCAAACTGCCAAGGCGGCGCAGGTATCGCAATGCGACTTCTAAAGTAATATCCTCTCGAATAGTTACAATATCAAAGTCCATCAAGGCACCTACGGTATTCTCTGGATAAGATAGTGCGGATTGCAAACGTGCACGATTTTGACTATCCAGGCTATCCAGCACATCCTGCAACACGTCTTTAGGCAGGTCAGGCGCCAAGTCGGCAATCTCATCCGTATCCAGTTGCTCGGCTGCAGCCAAGAGCTCCTCTGGCTCCATCTCGGCAATCAGGGTTTGCCTTACTGCATCAGACACTTCAAGCAGAATCTCGCCATCGCGCTCGGCTTTGACCAGATCCCAGACGATTAACCTGCGCTCAAGAGGCAATGCTTCGAGTATATAGGCGACATCAGCCGGGTGAAGCACATCAAGCTTTTTCTGCAGCTCAGCCAGATGCTGCTTATGCACGAGCGACTCTACCAAATCACGCCGTGGCATTTCCTGATGATGTACAAGATCTTCGACCAGCGCCTGCTTATCCAACAAATGGATAATCTGCTCTAGCGTCTCCTGCAAGCTTTCCTTTGTCTCTTGGTTTTCCAAACTTTAACCCGATTTATTCATCTTTGAATTAAACGTTATTATGAGTGATTTTCCGTGTAAAATCTGCCCAAAATGCAATTACAACTCTACATGACTGAACATTGTCACTTATGTGATTTAGCTGAAGCTCAGTTAAATACTATTTACCCGCCACTTTCATGGAAAAAAATAGAAATCGCTTATGATGATCAACTGACGTCTCGTTATGGCCAGTCAATTCCGGTACTCAAGCGACTGGATAACCAGACAGAATTAGCTTGGCCATTTATTGCTGAGCAAATAATAGACTTCATCAAATAAATAAAAAAGCCAGCATATATGCTGGCTTTTTTATTTATTTACTTTGTATTTTTTAATTACTCTGCTGCAGCCTGTACACTAGTTTCCGGACGATCAACCAGTTCTACAAATGCCATAGGCGCATTATCACCATCACGGAAGCCACATTTCAGGATACGCAGGTAACCACCGTTACGCGCATTGTAACGAGGACCCAATTCATTGAACAATTTGCCAACGATCTCGCGGTCACGCAGGCGACTGAATGCCAAACGACGATTTGCCAAAGTTGCGTTTTTACCCAATGTAATCATAGGTTCAACAAATTTACGCAATTCTTTTGCCTTAGGCAAAGTTGTTTTGATCACTTCGTGACGCAACAAAGAAGTCGTCATATTGCGAAACATCGCAGCGCGGTGGCTGCTAGTGCGGTTTAATTTACGATTGCTGTTACCGTGACGCATGGTAATTTCCTTATTTAACTTAATCTGTTCTTGATTATTAGGCTTTTTCCAAACCAACTGGCGGCCAGTTTTCCAACTTCATCCCTAAAGTCAGACCTTTAGAAGCCAATACATCTTTAATTTCATTCAGTGATTTGCGACCTAAGTTAGGTGCTTTCAACAACTCATTTTCTGTACGTTGAATCAAATCGCCGATGTAGAAAATATTTTCTGCTTTCAGGCAGTTTGCAGAACGTACTGTCAACTCCAAATCATCCACTGGACGCAACAATACTGGATCCACTTGCGGAGTAGCTTTTACTTCCACTTCGCTTGGCGCGCCTTCCAAATTAGCGAATACAGATAGTTGGCCAATCAGGATACGGGCTGCATCGCGAATCGCTTGCTCAGGCTCTATAATACCGTTTGTCTCAACATCCATAATCAGCTTATCCAAGTCGGTGCGCTGCTCAACACGAGCACTCTCAACGTGGTAGCTTACTTTATTGATTGGGCTGAAAGAAGCATCCACCATGATGAATCCCATTACGCGATCTTCCTGGTTTGCCTTTTGGCGTGATGGCACAGGCTGATAGCCACGACCCATCTCGACTTTAACTTCCAAATCCAGTTTACCGCCTTTAGTCAGATGTGCAATCACATGATTAGGATTCGCAATCTCTGCATCGTGGCCAGTCTCAAAATCACCGGCAGTGACAACACCCTCACCTGACTTACTTAAAGTCAGAATAGTCTCTGACTTACTATTCAGTTTCAGTGCCACGCCTTTCAGGTTAAGCAAGATATCCACTACATCCTCTTGCACACCATCAATAGTGGAATATTCATGCACTACGCCATCGATTTTGACTTCGGTAATAGCGTAACCAGGAATTGAAGACAACAGAACACGACGCAACGCATTACCTAAGGTATAACCAAAGCCACGCTCCATCGGCTCAAGCGTAACGCGAGCACGCAATGGGCTAATCACTTCAACATCCACCACACGTGGTTTCAAGTATTCAGTTGGATTATTTTGCATATCTTTCCTTAATTGGCCTAAATTGTTGATAAATATTGTTTTCTATTTCAATTATTTAGAATACAACTCAACAACCAAGGACTCGTTAATCGTAGATGGCAAGTCGTCGCGCTGCGGTTTGGACTTGAATTTGCCTGTCAAAGCTTTCACATCTACTTCGAGCCATTCTGGGAAACCACGCTGCTCTGCAGCCTCCAAAGCGCCTTTAACACGCAACTGCTGTTTAGCGGACTCGGCCACAGAGATCACATCACCGGCTTTAACTTGGTAAGAAGGGATGTTTACACGCTTGCCATTCACCAAGATACCATTGTGACGCACGATTTGACGTGCTTCTGTACGAGAACCGCCAAAACCCATGCGATATGCCACATTGTCAAGACGACATTCCAGCAACTGCAACAGGTTTTCACCAGTGATGCCTTTTTGGCGATCAGCCTCAGCGTAATAACCACGGAACTGAGCCTCTAAAATGCCGTAAATACGACGCACTTTTTGTTTCTCACGCAACTGAACACCATAGTCTGAAAGGCGTGAGTTACGGCGTTGACCGTGTTGCCCCGGGGCAAAATTGCGTTTTTCAATCGCACATTTATCCGTAAAGCATTTTTCTGCTTTCAAGAACAACTTCTCACCTTCGCGGCGGCACTGACGGCATTTAGGATCTAAATTTCTAGCCAAGATATTCTCCAGTAATCTTTTCGCAATAAATTAAATGCGACGTTTTTTCGGTGGGCGGCAGCCGTTATGTGGCACAGGGGTCACATCGGTGATGCTAGTGATTTTGAATCCTGCGGCATTCAATGCACGCACTGCAGATTCACGGCCTGGGCCTGGGCCTTTGATACGCACTTCCAAGTTTTTAACACCAGACTCCTGTGCTGTTTTACCAGCCACTTCCGCTGCCACCTGCGCCGCGAAAGGAGTACTTTTACGTGAACCTTTAAAACCTTGGCCGCCAGAAGTCGCCCATGACAGTGCGTTACCTTGACGATCGGTAATCGTAATAATGGTGTTATTGAAAGAAGCATGCACGTGGGCGATCCCCTCGGCAATATTCTTTTTCACTTTCTTTTTGATGCGTACATTAGCTTTTGCCATGTTGTACAGTCCTTAACAAAATCTCTTAAAAAATTATTTAGCTTGCTTGATAGCTTTGACGGGACCCTTGCGAGTACGCGCATTGGTCTTGGTACGCTGACCACGCACTGGCAAGCCACGACGATGACGCACGCCACGATAACAGCCCAAATCCATCAAACGTTTGATGTTCATTGAAACATCACGACGCAAGTCACCTTCTACTTTTAGCTTAGCCACTTCGTCACGCAATTTTTCGATATCTGCGTCGTTCAAATCTTTAATTTTTGTGCTGATAGCAACGCCAGCCGCCACACAGATTTTCTGTGCTGTTGGACGGCCAATACCGTAAATCGCTGTCAATGCGATCTCAGCATGTTTATGATTTGGGATATTCACCCCTGCAATACGTGCCATAACTAAAACTCCAAATGCGCTAGCGCTTAGCTAACCAAATAAAAAGCCGAATATTTTAACAGTTTAATCAGAGTAATTCAATGAATCACTATTCTCGCCATCCAGCCAATTAGCCTTGGCGTTGTTTATGACGAGGATCCGTGCAAATAATACGCACAACACCACGACGACGTACCACTTTACAATTGCGGCACAATTTTTTTACTGAAGCACGAACTCTCATGTTAAACCTCTTTACTTTACTATTTAGCGCGGAAAGTAATCCGCGCCCTTGTTAAATCATAAGGTGTCATTTCTACTGTCACCTTGTCGCCTGGCAAAATGCGAATATAATGCATGCGCATTTTGCCTGAAATATAGCCTAGTACTGTATGGCCATTTTCTAGCTTTACCTTAAAAGTGGCATTAGGAAGATTCTCCAGAATCTCACCTTGCATTTCTATGGTGTCTTCTTTAGCCAACTTACTTATTAACGCAGAGCGTTACCTTTAAAATTAGCCTTCTTCAGCAGGCCTTCATATTGCTGCGACATCAAATGCGATTGCACTTGCGCCATAAAGTCCATAGTGACCACTACGATAATCAGCAACGATGTCCCACCAAAATAAAATGGTGTATTAAATTTCAAAATCAAGAATTCAGGCAACAAACAGACCAAAGTGATATAAAAAGCACCCACCAAAGTCAAACGCCCCATAATCTTGTCAATGTATTTGGCAGTTTGCTCGCCAGGACGAATACCTGGAACAAACGCACCACTTTTCTTCAAATTGTCTGCTGTTTCCTTAGGATTAAATACCAATGCCGTATAAAAGAAACAGAAGAACACGATTGCTAATGCAAACAGCAATATGTAAATGGGTTGACCAGGCGACAATACACTCGCAACATCTTTCAACCAATACATCTTCTCGCTGCTGCCAAACCAGTTTGCCAGCGTAGCAGGGAACAAAATGATGCTCGACGCAAAAATTGGCGGAATCACACCAGCCATGTTCAATTTCATTGGCAAGTGAGTAGTTTGACCGCCAAACACCTTATTTCCAACCTGACGCTTGGCATAGTTCACCGTAATCTTGCGTTGACCGCGCTCTACAAAGACCACCAAGGCTGTAACTAACAAAGTGGCTGCCAGCAAAAAAACCACCAGTGGAATTGAAAACGCCCCTGTTTTTGCCAATTCCAAAGTATTCCCAATAGCACGCGGCAAGCCTGCAACAATACCTGCAAAGATAATAATGGATATACCATTACCAATACCACGCTCTGTGATTTGCTCACCCAGCCACATCAAGAACATAGTACCGCCAACCAAAGTAACTACTGTAGTCAATCTGAAAGCAAATCCAGGATCCAACACCAAACCCGCGGTTCTCTCAAATGCGATCGCAATCCCTAACGCCTGGAAAGTTGCTAACAACACTGTCCCATAACGGGTATATTTGGTCATTTGCCGCCTACCCGCTTCACCTTCTTTTTTAAGCTGTTCAATCTTAGGTGAAACCACAGACAGCAACTGCATAATGATTGATGCAGAAATATAAGGCATGATACCCAAGGCAAACACAGTAAAGCGTGACAACGCGCCGCCTGAGAACATATTAAACATGCCCAAGATGCCGCCACCTTGAGAATCAAACAATTGCTTCAGCGTATTAGGGTCGATGCCAGGCACCGGAATATGCGCACCCAGCCGGTACACGACCAACGCTCCAAGCACGAACCATAAGCGGCTCTTCAGCTCGCCTAATTTACCCATGCCGCCGAGAATATTATCCTGCGCCAACGTCAAACTCTCTTAAACTTACTCAGCAGCTTCAACAACTTTGCCGCCAGCAGCTTCGATAGCAGCGCGAGCACCTTTGGTCAGCAACAAGCCTTGCACGTTCAGCTTTTTATTCACTTCGCCAGACAAATACACTTTTGCCGCTTTGGCACTGCCGGCAACCAGTTTAGCCGCCTTCAAAGCAAGCAAATCAATCACTTTGGCATCCAAACCAACCAGCTCACTGGTACGAATTCGGGCGGTATCTTCCTTGGTTAAAGAATTAAAGCCACGCTTTGGCAAACGGCGTTGCAAAGGCATCTGACCGCCTTCAAAACCAATCTTGAAATGACCCGCACGGGAATGTTGACCTTTATGACCACGGCCACTTGTCTTGCCCAAGCCAGAGCCAATGCCGCGCCCAACGCGACGTGCCGCTTTTTTAGCACCTGCTGCTGGTTTAATGGTATTTAATTTCATATTAACCTCTTACTCTACTTTCAGCAGATAGCCAACAGCATTGATCATGCCGCGCACTGCCGGTGTATCTTGCAATTCAACTGTGTGATGCATACGGCGCAAACCCAACCCACGAACAGTAGCCTTATGTGCCTCAATACGACCAATGGTGCTTTTTACCAAAGTCACCTTTACGGTTGCAGAATCTTTTTTCGCTTTAGCCATCATTAACCTCTGATCTCTTCTACAGATTTGCCGCGCTTAGCTGCAACTTCTGCAGGCGTATTCATGGAAGCCAACCCATTCAAGGTTGCACGCACTACATTGTATGGGTTGCTGGAGCCTATACATTTAGCCAGTACGTTAGTAACGCCCATCACTTCAAAAATTGCACGCATCGCGCCACCGGCAATAATGCCAGTACCTTCGGAAGCTGGCTGAATAAACACTTTGGCTGCGCCATGAGTACCTGTCACCGCATGGTGCAAGGTTCCATTATTCAAATTAATTTTCAACATGCCACGACGAGCTTCATCCATGGCTTTTTGCACAGCAACCGGCACTTCACGCGCCTTACCTTTACCCATGCCTACTGCGCCATCGCCGTCACCAACCACCGTTAATGCAGCAAAACTCATGATACGACCACCTTTAACCGTTTTACTTACACGGTTAACTGTAATCATTTTTTCACGCAAACCGTCAGTCTGCTGCGCTTGTTGTTCAATCTCTTTCGCCATCTTGTATCTCGCCTAATTAGAATGACAAGCCGTTTTCACGCGCAGCATCTGCCAACGCTTTGATTCGACCATGATATTTATAACCGGAACGGTCAAAAGCCACTTTAGTAATACCGGCTTTTTTTGCTTTTTCCGCGATGAGCTTTCCAACCACTGCAGCAGCCTCAACATTGCCACCATTTTTGATTTTCTTACGCACATCAGCTTCGGCAGTAGAGGCACTAGCCAATACTTTATCGCCCGTTTCAGCGATAATTTGCGCATAAATATGCAAATTTGTGCGGTGCACACTCAAGCGAGTGGCGTTTTGCTTGGCAATTTTGGCACGGGTTTTACGTGCACGGCGCAAGCGGTTATCTACTGTTGTCATGATTTAGCCTTCAATAATGAGCTGATCTAAATAACTTTATCTATAAAGTCTTACTTATTTTTTCTTGGTCTCTTTAATCGCTACAACTTCATCTTCATAGCGAACACCCTTGCCTTTGTATGGCTCTGGGGCACGGTAAGCACGAATCTGCGCTGCAACCTGACCAATCACTTGTTTATCAACACCAGTAAGAATGATTTCTGTCGGGGTTGGAGTTTGTGCTTTCACACCCTCAGGTAACTGATGCTTAATAGGATGGGAGTAACCCAAATCCAAATTCAACACCGCACCTTGTGCAGCAGCCTTATAACCAACGCCAATTAATGTTAATTTACGTGTAAAGCCTTCAGACACACCTTTCACCATATTCGCCACCAAGGCGCGTGTGGTGCCCGACATAGCACGAGCATGCTGAGTATCGTTAACAGCTACAAAGGTAATATTGTCACCTTCCCGAGCCAGCTTAACTCCAGCCGTCAAAGGCTGCGTCAATTTACCAAGAGGACCACTCACTGAGATATTGGTTGGGTTTAAAACGATTTCTACTTTAGCTGGAATCGCAACAGGATTTTTAGCAACGCGTGACATCTTAAACCCCTTACGCAACCACACACAGCACTTCACCGCCAATACCGGCAGCGCGCGCTTTATGGTCTGTCATTACACCCTTGGATGTAGAAACAATCGTTACACCCAAGCCATTCATTACTTTAGGAATATTATCGCTGCCTTTGTAAACACGCAGACCAGGCTTGCTAACACGTTCGATTTTTTCAATCACAGGACGACCTGCATAATATTTCAAACTAATGTTCAGCAATGGCTTGCCATCGTTAGGCAATACAGCAAAATCCTCAATATAACCTTCATCCCTCAACACATTGGCAATAGCGCCTTTGAGTTTGGAAGCAGGCATAGAAACCGATAACTTGTTGGTCCGTTGCGCATTGCGAATGCGGGTCAACATATCGGCGATTGGATCACTCATACTCATAAGTCATTTATCCTTTTGCTAACCTAATTACCAGCTAGCCTTGGTAACGCCAGGCACTTGGCCACTCATCATCAAATCACGCAGTTTATTACGCGCGATACCGAATTTACTAAACACACCACGTGGACGACCAGTCAATGCACAACGGTTACGCAAACGCACCGGACTTGCATTTCGCGGCAAGGAAGCCAGTTTCTGGCGCGCTACACGACGATCTTCAACTGAAGCCTTTTGATCATTAATAGTCGCAATCAAAGCCTCACGCTTAGCTGCAAATTTCTCTACGGTTGCGCGACGTTTAAGTTCACGCTCTGTCATACAGGTTTTAGCCATGTCTTAACCTCTGAATGGAAAGTTAAACGCAGACAACAAAGCCTTAGCCTCTTCATCTGTTTTAGCAGTCGTGGTAATCGTAATATTCATGCCGCGCAACGCGTCGATTTTGTCATATTCGATTTCCGGGAAAATGATTTGCTCTTTTACGCCCATGTTGTAATTACCACGGCCGTCAAAAGATTTCGCAGAGATACCACGGAAGTCACGAATACGTGGAATAGCCACTGTAATCAGACGATCGAGGAACTCATACATGCGCTCGCGACGCAAAGTAACCTTACAACCCACTGGGTAGTTATCGCGAATCTTAAATGCAGCTACAGATTTTTTAGCCTTGGTAACAATTGCCTTTTGACCAGCAATTTTTTCCATGTCAGCTACTGCATTTTCCATTACCTTCTTATCAGCAACAGCCTCGCCAACGCCCATATTGAGCGTGATTTTTTCAATGCGAGGTACCTGCATCACGGATGTATAGCCAAATTGCTCAGTGAGCTTTTTAACCACCGTGTCTTTGTATACTTGTTTTAAGCGTGCCATATATAGTCCTTATGCGTGCCGATTAAGCGTCAACCGCCTCACCGTTTGATTTGAACACGCGCACTTTGCTACCATCTTTCAAAACCTTATAACCTACGCGATCAGCTTTTTTTGTTGCCTGGTTAAACAACGCAACATTGGAAACTGCAATCGGCATCTCTTTAGCCACTATGCCGCCAGCCACACCCTTCATTGGATTAGGCTTGGCATGCTTCTTGGCCACATTGATACCTTCCACAACTAAATGGCCAGTATCCAAAACACTCAGCACAACACCTTGTTTGCCTTTGTCTTTACCAGTGTTGACGATTACTTGATCGCCTTTACGAATTTTGCTCATTTGAATTATCCTTACAGCACTTCAGGCGCTAAAGACACAATCTTCATAAAGCGCTCACTACGTAACTCACGCGTCACAGGTCCAAAAATACGCGTACCGATCGGCTCCAGTTTGTTATTGAGCAGAACAGCAGCATTACCGTCGAATTTCACCAAGGATCCGTCAGGACGACGCACACCTTTAGCTGTACGCACAACAACCGCGTTATACACTTCGCCTTTTTTAACACGACCACGTGGCGCAGCATCTTTGATGCTCACCTTGATAATGTCACCAATACTGGCGTAACGACGCTTGGAACCACCCAGCACTTTAATGCACTGTACGGAACGCGCACCTGTGTTATCGGCAACTTCCAGCCGAGATTGCATTTGAATCATGAGAATAATCTCCAACTTAATCCGTTTTAACCAACACCGGCCGCTTTCAAAACGGCCGATAGCCACGGTCAGTATTGGGGCGCTAGCTTCTGCAACTGTTAACGTTTTTACACGCCAAAATTTGCGAGCGCCGAAAAGTCCAACATTATAACTTCATTTATTTACTTAAATCAAGCAAACAATGATATTACTTACAACTAAACTGCTTGCGCCTTACTTACGATCTTGCTCACCACCCAAGTTTTGGTTTTAGAGAGCGGACGGCTTTCGGTAATAGTAACTAAATCACCTTCTTTGCATTCGTTGTTCTCGTCGTGTGCGTGGAATTTTTTAGACTTAGCAACCACTTTACCAATCACCGGGTGCTTCACTTTACGCTCAACCAACACGGTCACGGTTTTGTCCATTTTGTCACTCACCACACGGCCGCTAAAAGAACGCACAACTTTTACTTGTTCAGTCATTTCTGATGGTCCTTAATTAAGCCTTAGCTTTTTGTGCCAGTACAGTTTTAACCCGAGCGATATCGCGGCGTGTTTTGCTGATTTGATCTGGCTTGTTTAATTGCTGAGTAGCGTGCTGCATACGCAATGAGAATTGCGCACGACGCAGCTCTACGAGCTCATTATTGAGCTCTTCAGCAGATTTGTTTATCAAGTCTTTCGCTTTCATGTTGACTCCTTAGCTACCAACGTGACGTGTCATGAACACGGTTTCGATTGGCAATTTAGCCGCAGCCAAGCGGAAAGCTTCGCGCGCCAATTCTTCACTCACGCCATCCATTTCGTAAAGCATTTTGCCTGGTTGGATTTGCGCAACGTAGTACTCGGTACTGCCCTTACCATTACCCATACGAACTTCAGCAGGTTTTTTGGAAATAGGCTGATCCGGGAAAATACGAATCCATACGCGACCACCACGTTTGATGTGGCGTGTCATCACACGACGCGCCGCCTCAATTTGACGTGCAGTCAAACGACCACGCCCAATCGCTTTCAGACCAAAGTCACCAAAGCTCACTTTGTTACCGGTTGTCGCAATACCTTTATTGCGACCTTTTTGCATCTTGCGATATTTTTGTCTAGACGGTTGCAGCATCTTTAGCCCTCGGCTTTCTTACTTTCTTTTCTGGCTCTGCGTCAGGAGTTGCTGCAGCCTGTGCAGCCGCATTATCACCAAACACTTCGCCTTTAAATACCCAAACTTTAATACCGATGATACCGTAAGTGGTAGAAGCTTCTGCCACACCGTAATCAATATCGGCACGCAAAGTATGAAGCGGCACACGACCTTCACGATACCATTCGGTACGTGCAATCTCGATGCCGTTCAAACGACCTGAAGACATGATCTTGATGCCTTGCGCACCCAAACGCATCGCATTTTGCATCGCGCGCTTCATCGCACGACGGAACATCACACGCTTTTCCAACTGCTGTGCGATAGATTGCGCAATCAAAGTTGCATCTAATTCAGGTTTACGCACTTCTTCAATATTCAAATGCACAGGTACACCCATCAGACCTTGCAAGCTTGCACGCAAAGATTCGATATCTTCACCTTTCTTGCCAATCACCACACCTGGACGCGCACTGTAAATCGTGATTTTTGCGTTCTTGGCAGGGCGCTCGATCACAATACGGCTAACTGCCGCTGCAGCAAGTTTCTTATTCAAGAAATCACGTACTTTGATATCGCTTTGCAACATCGCAGGGAAGTTCTTGCTTGTCGCATACCAACGTGAAGCCCAATTCTTTTGAACACCAAGGCGGAAGCCAATTGGATTAATCTTTTGTCCCATATCTAGCTCCTATGCCTTGCTATCGCCCACTGTCACATGGATATGACATGTAGGTTTAGTAATACGACCTGCACGACCTTTGGCACGCGCACGGATACGTTTCATCACCAAGCCTTTATCTACATAGATTGAAGTTACCTTCAATGTATCGATATCGGCACCATTGTTATGTTCAGCATTGGCAATCGCGGATTCCACTACCTTTTTAATGATTTCTGCGCCACGTTTTGGCGTAAAAGTCAAAATATTCAAGGCCTGATCCACTTTCTTACCACGCACCAGATCGGCTACCAGTCTCGCTCTTTGCGGAGAAAGATGCACACCTTTTAAAACAGCTGTTACTTGCATCATGATCCTCTATTTCTTCGCTTTTTTGTCAGCCGCATGACCTTTGAATGTGCGAGTCAACGCAAATTCGCCCAGCTTGTGACCAACCATGTTTTCAGAAATGAGCACTGGCACATGCTGCCTGCCGTTGTGCACCGCAATCGTTAAGCCAATAAAATCCGGCAGAATTGTAGAACGACGGGACCAAGTTTTAATTGGTTTACGATCGCGAGCAGCTTGCGCTACTTCTACCTTCTTCGCCAAATGTCCATCTACGAATGGACCTTTTTTAATTGAACGTGCCATTTAATTACCTCTTATTCGCAGGACGGCGGCTAACACGCATGTTATCCGTACGCTTGTTACTACGTGTACGATAACCCTTGGTTTTAACACCCCATGGGCTTACTGGGTTCATACCAGCAGCAGTACGACCTTCACCACCACCGTGCGGGTGGTCAATCGGGTTCATCACCACACCGCGCACCGTTGGGCGTACACCGCGCCAACGCATTGCACCGGCTTTACCGATAGAACGCAATGAATGTTCTTCGTTGCCAACCTCACCCAATGTTGCTTTGCAGTCAACGTGTACACGGCGCACCTCACCGGAACGCAAACGCAGCTGAGCGTAAGCACCTTCGCGAGCCAACAACTGTACTGATGTTCCAGCAGAACGCGCCAATTGAGCACCTTTGCCTGGTTGCAACTCGATACAGTGAATCGTGCTACCCACAGGGATATTCCGTAACGGCAATGCGTTACCTGCCCTGATAGGCGCCTCGGAACCGCTAATCAACTGAGCACCAGCACTGATACCTCGCGGCGCAATGATGTAACGACGCTCACCATCCGCATAGCACAACAACGCGATGTTCGCAGTACGGTTAGGATCGTACTCGATACGTTCCACCTTAGCTGGGATACCGTCTTTGTTGCGACGGAAATCGATTACGCGATAATGCTGCTTATGGCCACCACCTTGGTGACGAGTCGTAATGCGACCATTATTGTTACGGCCTGCATTTTTACTTTGACTTTCCAGCAACGGCGCATGTGGTTTGCCTTTATACAAATCAGGCGTTACCACCTTCAACACACCACGGCGGCCGGGGGAAGTTGGTTTGACTTTAACTAATGCCATCTCTTCTCTCCTTATTCGCCTGCTGCAAAGTTAATTTCTTGACCCGGCTTCAAGCTCACATAAGCTTTTTTCCAGTCATTGCGCTTACCCATGCGACGGCCAGCACGTTTGGTTTTACCCAACACATTTGCTACCGTTACCGCTTGGACTTCAACCTTGAAAACCAGCTCAACTGCAGCTTTAATCTCTGGTTTTGTAGCATCAGTACGCACCTTGAATGCAATCTGCTGATGCTTGTCAGCAACAAATGTCGCCTTTTCCGTAATCGCTGGAGCCAAAATCACTTGTAACAAACGATCTTGAGTCTGCACGCTCATGTTTTTTGCTTCACTCATGCCAGCATCTCCTCAAGTCTCTTCACAGCACCAGCTGTCGCCAACACTTTAGGAAAGCGCACCAAGCTCACTGGATCAGCATATTGCGCTTCGATTACCAGCACATTTGGCAGGTTGCGTGAAGACAAATACAAGTTTTCATCGAAGCCATCTGTTAACAACAGCACACCGCCGTCATAACCCAAGCCTTTGATTTTTTGCACAAACTGCTTGGTTTTTGGCGCTTCGACTTTAAAATCTTCTACTACAGCGATACGCTCTTGGCGCACCAATTCAGACAAGATAGCCTGCATACCAGCACGGTAAGCCTTGCGATTTACCTTGTGGCTGTAGTTTTCGTTAGGGCTATTTGGGAATGCACGACCGCCTCCACGCCAAATCGGGCTGGATGCCATACCTGCACGGGCATTACCAGTCCCTTTTTGCGCGTATGGCTTATGTGTGGTGTGTGCAACAGTAGCACGCGTTTTTTGAGCACGTGTCGCAGTACGCGCATTAGCCATATAGGCTACCACAACCTGATGCACCAACGCCTCATTAAACTCACGGCCAAAAGTCGTTTCAGAAACGGTCAAGCCTTTTTTCGAAGCTTTGCCGTTTTTATCTAATAATGTAATTTCCATGATTATGCCTCCGCCTTAGCTGAAGCTTTCACCGCTGGACGCACAACGACATCGCCGCCTTTTGAGCCAGGGATAGCACCCTTAATCAACAATAAGTTACGCTCAACATCCACGCGCACCACTTCCAGATTCTGCGTAGTTACTTTGATGTTACCCAAGTGACCAGGCATACGCTTACCAGGGAATACACGACCCGGATCTTGCGCCATACCAATAGAACCAGGGACATTATGTGAACGTGAGTTACCATGAGACGCACGGTTAGAGCTGAAATGATGGCGCTTGATTGCACCCGCAAAACCCTTACCAATCGAGGTGCCGGTAACATCTACCAACTGACCTGCCTGGAAAAGCTCTACAGTAATATTGCTGGCCACAGCATGATTTGCTGCAACATCCGCACCAACATTGAATTCTTTAAGACCAGCACCTGCAACCACACCCGCTTTGGCAAAATGCCCAGTGAGCGCCTTGTTGACGCGGCTAGCGCGACGTTCGCCAAAAGCAACCTGAACAGCTGAATAGCCGTCTGCTTCGACAGTCTTGACCTGAGTCACTCGGTTAGGCACAACTTCCAACACCGTTACTGGGATGCTATTTCCATCATCAGTAAAAATGCGGGTCATCCCCACTTTGCGACCTATAAGCCCTAAGCTCATGATCGATTCCTTATTATTTAGTTAAAAAGCCGATTACAATTGACCGACTTTGGGTAAAGAGGCGAGATTATACCCGACTCGATTCGTTTATACAACCGTTTGATTACAGTTTGATTTCTACATCTACACCAGCTGGCAAGTCCAGCTTCATCAACGCGTCTACCGTTTTATCCGTAGGATCAACAATATCCATCAGGCGTTGATGTGTGCGGATTTCAAATTGGTCACGTGAAGTTTTGTTTACGTGCGGTGAACGCAAGATATCGAAACGTTCGATACGTGTTGGCAACGGCACTGGACCCTTAACTACTGCACCAGTACGTTTTGCTGTTTCTACGATTTCTTGAGCAGACTGATCAATCAAACGATAATCAAACGCTTTCAAGCGAATACGAATTTTCTGAGCTGCCATTTACTTTATCCTTTAAAAGAGCGAAAGCGGTAGACCGACAGGACTACCGCTTGATTAAAAATTACTTAATAATTTTAGCTACGACACCAGCACCAACGGTACGGCCGCCTTCACGAATCGCGAAACGCAAACCTTCTTCCATCGCGATCGGTGCAATCAGCTCTACCGTGATGGATACGTTGTCGCCTGGCATCACCATTTCGGTACCAGCTGGCAACTCAACTGCACCAGTCACGTCGGTAGTACGGAAG
>JAKOWL010000140.1 GCA_029781535.1 Pseudomonadota bacterium | reverse complement strand
GGAATCAGATTCTAGAGCCATTTGGGATTTTTTGAACAGCTACGGTAACTTGGCGTCTTATTTAGCAAATACTAATCAGGTTATCATGGCAGCTTCCACCGATGATGTTATGGTCCAGTCTGATGTGAGGATGCTGTTCGATGCTATAAGGAAGCAGTACCCAGACATCCTTAACGTGTATGCAGCTTCTGATACCGGTTTAGTCATCATGGAGCCCATGACGTCCCTGCCTCCTGACTACGATGCTACCAGCACAGTGTGGTACCAAAGAGCCATGGCAAACCCCACGGATTTTGTTGTGGTAGAACCTTACAACGAGCCAGTAAACCAGACACAGGTGATCACAGTAGCAAAAGCCATTTACAGCATGGGCAATTATGTGGGTGTGGTGGGTATTGACATTGAAGCAAGTAAAATTGCCAGTCAAATGCTGGCGTTCACAAATAACATTTCCAAATACTTGCTTAACCGCGATGGCGTAATCATACTTTCTGGTAGCGGTGCATTCGTAAGTTCTGGTACGGATCTTTCTAAGGAAGCTTTTTGGAAAGACATGAAAAGTGCCGCCACAAAAGGAAATATGGTGAATTACACCCTTAAGGGTGCACAGCGCATTGGTTTTGTGAAACAACTACCCAGTGGCTGGTATTTCTTAACTGCCATGCCAGCATCTGTTATAAGCGCGCCCGTGAGGAGCGTCATAAATACTACCATTTTGGTGGGTTTGGGTGTACTTCTACTAACTGTGATTTTGGGCTACTTTGCCGTACAAAATGTGTTCTTGAAGCCCTTGATGGAACTTCGCCGTGCCATTGATGCCATTGCCAATGGTGATTTAACGGTACGAGCACCTGTTAGGGGTAGAGATGAGCTGGGCCGCATGGCAGAGAGCGTGAACCACATGGTGGAAAGCCTGAATACGCTCACTGCGGCAGCTGCTCAAACGGCAGATCGGGTGAATGAATCAGCGGGCAGCTTAGCAGCTACTTCTCAGGAGACCAGCGCTTCTGTGGAAGAATTAACGTCGCAGAGTAATGAAATCGCTACGAATGCGGAAATGGCTTACCACGCCATTGAGGATTTTGCAGGCGGTGTGGACCAAGTCTCTAGCACCGCTCAAAGTATTGCTACCGATGCTCAGCTATTGGCTGCGGAGGTAAGCAATGTGA
>JAKOWL010000130.1 GCA_029781535.1 Pseudomonadota bacterium | reverse complement strand
GAATAGGCCATAGAGATTGTCAAAGCTGTGATTCTCCAGATAAATCACCACGATATTCTGGATAGGTTCAGTTTTTTCTTCGCCAGCCGTGGCGTTGGCCGCTAGCAATAATGCAATTGAAATGATGATTAAGCGCATGACCGTATCCGTAAAAACTGCAATCATTCTGACATGGCTTTACGACAAGATGATGATAGATAGCGATTGGTATTGCCAGTAATTCTACCAAACCGGTAAATCAAGCATCTGTCATGCCCATCACTTGAACAAATCATCCAGCGGGTTCTTGCCGCCGCCACTTGGCTTGGCCGAAACGCGTTTGGGCACGAATTCCTCTTCGATATTATCGCGGTAAAAGCTCCATTGCGAACCCGAGCTTTTGAAGCGGCGCCACAGGTCTTCGCTCACGCCGAGGTATTCCAGCGCACTGCCGTCATCCAGTTCCACACGCAGGGTGCGAATCTTGGTATCGTAGCCGATGGCGCGCAGTTTGCCGGCGCTGATCTTGGTCATTTCCATAGTAGGTTAGCCTGAATATAGTTGGGCTGATTGTATAGCGTCTTACCCGGCCGCTCAACTTGCCTTGCGTACATCAAGCATCAAAACACCCGCCTTGAAAGGCAAGCAGAATGCGGCTTGCAGAGCAATGGTTTTGTGCATGACACATGCTAGAATCTTCCCATGCAGCCAGATGATTTACAGCGTTTAGTGAGCACCGCCATGCCTTACGGCAAATATAAGGGGCGTTTACTGGCAGATTTGCCAGGCAATTATCTTAACTGGTTCGCGCGGGAAGGGTTCCCCAAAGGTGAGCTGGGGCGGCTGTTACAGCTGATGCATGAAATAGATCATAACGGTTTATCTGCATTGCTGGCACCGTTGAGAGAAAACTCGGGCCACCGCGAGCCGCAATGATTCTATAGTTTATTTTGCGATCTTATTTGGCGGGCAGCGTAACTCGCACCCGCCCAACAGCCCGATACGCATGCGCCTGGCTAGGCGCCTCTGTTAGGGCTGCGTGGTTTAAATTACACTGCGAATTGCAAATCTTCGTCTTCTACTTCGTTGATTCTGTAGAAGTCATCTTCCAAGGCTTCGCCTAATTTTTTTACTTGGTTCAGCGCTGCTTCATAGTTCACGTATGCATATTCCATTTTGTTTTGTTTGTTGATTACTTGGTAGATTGTCATTTTGCAGCTCCTTAAATTTAACCGTAAATTTAAAAGTGTTGTACCTGATAAATACTGAGCATAAATCAGGCCAGTTTGGAATTTTTATAATTTTCCTTTATTTATCATTTGGTTAAATTCATATCTCGATTGAATTGACACTTTAGTCTGGGCGTTTTGTTGTCGTGAGATTCGACAGCAGTGTGCAAATTTAGTCAGTCAGCAAACCCATAGGTATGCACGCGCATTCATTTTTGTAACGCTTGCCCTGAAAGGAAATCTGGATGTAGTTTTCAGGGCAACGATTTTGCCAATGAAAATAATCCGATCAAATCAAATAGCACAAAGGCCTTTGGCACACGGATTGCTAATTTAACAGCATGATGAATTCGATTAGTGATATCCATACCGTCTCCGGGGCCATCCGCGATGCGGTGGCACCTGTATTCTTGCTCACAGGCATCAGCTCTCTCCTCGGCGTGCTGATTGGCCGCCTGGGCCGTTCCATAGACCGCGCACGGTTGCTGAACGACATGCCAAAAGATAGGCGTAACAAGTTCAGGGATGAGTTGCGCATTATCGTGAAGCGCACCAAATGGTTGCGCCGGGCGATTGGTTTTGCCACATTGGCCGCACTATGTGTGTGCATTTCCATCGCGACCTTGTTCATTTCGGTAGAGACGGGCTTCAGAACGCCGCATGTGGTAGCAATTACCTTCATCTCGTCGATGCTGTCGGTGATTATCGGCCTGCTGTGTTTTTTGCGTGAGATTGTGCTGGCTTCGCGCGAGGTGATTGTGCCATTCAAGCACGAAGATCTTTAAAACAACCCTTCACGCGCGCGTTCATTCTCCAAACACCTGCTCTGTAAACCAATCTGCATGCGGCTTGCAGGGCAGCAGTTTAAGCAATGAAAATCAGGCTGCTCTTCCGTTAGACTTGCCGACGGGCTATCGACCTAGAAAGCGACCTGGTAGCGCAGGCCAACATGATCGACCCCTTCGTTTTCTCCATTCATTATCCACTTGTGTGACATATGGTCGAAGAGCACAGAGATGGATTGATTGGCAGAAAAATGATATCCGGCCTCAAGCCCAAAACGCGGCAGCATGCGTTTGCCAAAGCCACAGTCGCTTTCTTCACGGCAGCCGGCAGGGTCTTTATGCATGGGGCCATCATGGACGGCTGCACCTAAAATGCCATCCAGAAACAAATGTTGTGAGTGATAGAACGGAAAGCTAAGACCGGCATAGACAACGCTGGTATCACCGATGAAGTTTATAGTTGCGCCAAGATGCGGACGCGCAGACCATAACTTGGGAATTGGGGCGAACTTGACCTCTAGATTCAAATCGGTGCCGTGTTCGTGGTTATCGCTCATAGGGCCTGTGTCATGGGCAAACACGCCTATAGAATAGATACGCGCGGGTTCCGACTCCGTGCCTGCTGCCAGCAACGTGCTACTGTTCAGCATACCCAGAGCGAATATAGATAAACCGCCGACGATTCGGAATGAGTGCCCGGCGACACTCCTGATTTTTTTGATATTCATAAGACTTTATATGGATGAACCATTGTTTGGTGATGTTTTCTGCACTTCGTTCATTTTAGCCCTTAATTTGCGGCGGATAGCTGGCAACCGGAAGCCCGGAGATTCAGCAGACGTACACGGACACCTGATTGCGGCCATTGTGTTTGGCCTGATAAAGCGCTTCGTCTGCACATTTGAACAAGTCATCGGCACTGCTGCTTTCGATCGTTTCCTGTTTAAGACCGGCTATGCCAAACGAGGCGGTGATGCGTACCTCGTTACCGTCTATCTGCATGGCGGTGTCATGCACGAGCCGCCGCAACCGGTCGATCACCTCCCGCGCATCATCCGGCTTGGTGTTAAGTAGGAGTATGCCGAACTCCTCGCCGCCAAGACGCCCAATGATATCGGCCCGACGCATCGTGTTGCGGCAGATGATGCAAAAGTTCTGAAGGACCTTGTCGCCCGTGGCATGGCCATAGGTATCGTTTACTGCTTTAAAAAAATCAAGGTCCACCAGCACAAATGAGAATATCTCGCCATATCTTTTCGCACGCCGGATCTGCAAGTCGACATGATTGAAGAACTGACGGCGGTTGACGACTCCGGTCAACATGTCGGTGGTGGCCTGATTATCCAACTCTTTCTGCAGTGTGAGAATGCGCCAAACTACCAGATAACTGGTAAGAATAAAAACGCCCAGTAAAAAAATCGACAGGCGATTGCCATCACCTATTAATTGATTGGCTTTGTCGTCCCCTTCTTGAACATATTGCTTTGCACGGTCTTTGGCAAAAGAAAGTATATATTCTGCCAGCTCTGCAATCTCGTCGAACTTTGGCGAACCCTGGGTTGCAATTATCTCCTCAGCCGTGGCAGCATCCCCTTTTCTAACCGCATCCAGGATATGCATGCGGATATCATGCCATTCGTTCACCTTGGTTTCCAGTTCGCTGACTTTTGATATGTCTCCAAGAAAATTTTGCTTGATAGCTTCAATATCCCGTCGAGCCTGATGATCGTATGCTTCGATTTCCCGAGCCAGCTTTTCAATATCTACGCGCTGGGTTGCCATCAACCCGATTTGCAAGGTAGCACTGCGCATTTGATATAACGACACCTTGAGGCTGGCAGCTGCGTTACTGACCAAGAAAGGATGGGTGTATAGATCACGCGTTATTTGGTGCAACTGTTGCGTGCTGGAGGAAAATGTCCAGGCAAGTGAAAGTATCGCAACCAACGCCATGCCAATACCAACCGACAATAACATCGCGACTGTTGATTTGCGCTTCGGAGTTTTCATGTCCACCGGCCAATAAACGAGCGTACCACTATACTCCTACACTTTGTGCTTGCCAAATAACAGGCAACCTGTTCATTCGATTGGCTTTTAGCCGTCTATCCGCCTGACATGATGAACTTCCCACTCCCTGGCTTTTGCGATGGCGATGCGGATGGCCTTGCCTTCGTCCATGCCCTCTACCAGCAGCGCATTGGCGATCTCGATGGCTTTGGTGCGCGTGATCGGCGCAAGATGTTTCATGGATGCCGGGTAATGATCTTCGTTCCAAGGCATAATCACTTACCGCCTGATGCATTGAGCGGCCACTGATGAAGTACCTCATAGCGCACACCATGTTCGGTACTGACAGATTCCACCAGCACGAAGGCATCTGCCAGCCAAATGACAGGTGTGATTGGCTGTGGCGCCAGTGCCTGAACGACATTGCGCAGCAAGGTAACATGTGCCGCGAATTTCTCGCTTTTGCGCAGCATGCCCGCCGCCTTGAGCTGCTTCCGCAGGTCGGCGGCCAATTGCGTGAGTGAGGGAACATCCACCGCCGGAGCGGCGTAGGCGATGCGGTTATGCCGCCAGAAGGCCAGTTTTTCCAGCCTGAAGTGAAATGACGCCGCAGAAACCTGATCTGCCGCCTTTATCAGCTGTGGTAAGCAGGCACGTTCCACCTCACCCAGAAACAGCAAAGTAAGATGCAGGTTATCCGCTATCATGACGCGGCCTTTGCATTGCGGCTGAATCGCCAACGCCAGTTTATGCAGCGCCTGCCGGCTTTTTGCCTGCGGCCACAGGGCAAAGAATACGCGCGCCTGGGTTTGGCTGTTATCTGGCATATTCAAAGACGCCTATAACTAGCCAACCATGTCCATTAAGGGATACCCACCAGCTTGAGATACTCCTCCAGCGTCAGCATGATACGCTCGAGCGAGCCGTTGACTTCATCCAGATGGGCGTTCGAGTTCAGGTGCAACTCTTCCAGAAGTTGCTTGTGTCTTTCCAGTGCATCCAGATGCTCGTTGAATTTGGAATCCTTTAGATCTTTGGCCATGTCGTATTCTCCTTGTATATGCTTTTACTATAACACTAAGCAAGGTAAAAAATAACGTAACTCACGCACTACCGGCCAACATGAAGGCATTAGCAAAACGTGACTTGTTGATCAAACCCGTTGACAAACATTGATGGCAGGTGCATAAATCCTGCGATGGTATCAATGCCTTAATCAGGAGATCGTAATGGATAGAAGAGATTTGTTGAAAAGCGCGGGCTTGCTCGCATTCGCATCGATGGTGAATCCGGCTAGGGCCGAACATGAGCACCACCACATGGGCGGACATCCTTATCAGAAAGTAATAGATACAACGAGCGATTGTATCCAGAAGGGTAATATCTGCATTGCCCACTGCCTGATGTTGCTTGGAGACGGAGACAAGGAGATGGCTGCCTGCGCAAAAAGCGCCAGCCAGATGCTGGCGACTTGCAACGCATTGATGCAGTTAGCCAGTCAGGAATCCAGCCATTTACGCGAAATGGCGAAAATTGCCGCGACCACCTGCAAGGAATGTGAAGACGAATGCAAAAAACATGCTGACAAACATGAAGCCTGTAAAAACTGTATGGAATCCTGCAAAGCATGCCGCAAAGAATGTGAAACATTGGCTACTTAATTAAAGCACGGCGGGTAAATCTATCCGCCGTAGCTACAGTCTGTTGTAAAATTTCCCACGTAATAGCTCAAATCTGTATTAAATACGCTTGTTAACTCATTGTTGTATTGATACTTTATTTTTTCAGGCGTAGACTAGGCTGATAGTTTTTTCTATATTTCTTGCCGATTTCATAATAAGACCAAATCATTGGCTTTGTACGAGGAGTAGTGGATTTGCAACCAACCATCATCGCTTGGCGTTTTATGGGAATGCTGTGTCGTCAACACTGGCGCAAACAGGGCTCCTACTTTTAGCCTTTATTCCTGTTGAAATCCACAGATGATAGATATTCTCACCGTCTACGCCAAAACGCAAAAAGGGATCCGCAAACGCAATGCCTTGCTGGTCACCCTGCTCTCGCCCATGCAATCGCGCATACTTGGGCAGATAGACGGTAAGGCTAACGTCAAGGACCTAATCGCCAAGTTCGATAATGCGAGTGTCGACGACATTGAACGCGCACTGAATACGCTGCTGCAGAACGGCTATATCCGCATCGTGGATGTCACCAAGGCAGAATGGCTGCCTACCGAAAACTTCACCCCGATGATTATCGAGGAGTTTAGCGACTTTGATGAAATAATGGCCAAGGAACAAGCGGAAACGCAAAAGCAAGCCGAGTCAGAGGCCAGGCAAAAAGCAGATGTTGCACGCCAGCAGGCAGAGGCGAAAGTAAAGGCCAAGCTAGAAGCAGAAGCCAAGGTAGAAGCCGAACGCAAAGCCAAAGAAGAGACCAAGCGCCTTGAGGCTGAGCGTAAGGCAAAAGAAGCCGAAGAAAAAGCCCGTGCCAAGGCTGAAGCAGAAGCCAAGGTGGAAGCCGAACGCAAAGCCAAAGAAGAGGCCAAGCGCCTTGAGGCTGAGCGTAAGGCAAAAGAAGCCGAAGAGAAAGCCCGTATCGAAGCTGAAGAAGCAAGGCAACAAGCCGAGGCTGAACGCAAAGCCAAGGAAGAGGCTGAGCGCCTTGAAGCAGAACGCAAGGCGAAAGAAGCAGAAGAACAAGCCCGCATCGAAGCCGAGCGACTAGCCGCAGAACAGAAAGCCAGAGAAGAGGCCGAAGCGAAGGCCAAGGCAGAAGCGGAAGAGAAAGCCCGTATCGAAGCTGAGGAGCGTGCCATAACCGAAGCCGAGAGATTAGCCTCAGAACAGAAAGCCAGAGAAGAAGCCGAAGCGGAAGAAAAAGCCCGGATAGAGGCCGAACGCCTCGCCAAAGAGGAAACAGAGAGAAAAGCCAAGATTGAAGCGGAAGAGCGCGCCAAAACCGAGGCGGAAGCAACGGCTAAACTGGAAGTGGAGCGGATTGCTCAAGAGCTTGCAGAAGCCAGACAGAGAGTTCGCGCGGATAAAAAAACCAAAAAAGAAGCCGAACGTGAAGCAAAAGAAGAGGCTGAGCGTTTAGCGGCTGCCGAACAAAAATCCAAAGAAGAGGCTGAAGAAAAGGCACGGATCGAGGCCGAAGAAGCAAAATTTGCTGCCGAGCAAGCGGCCAAAGAAGAAAAAGAGATCAAGAAAAAACGCGATGCCGAGAAGAAAGCCGAACAAGCAGCAAAACTGCAGGCAAGTATCTTGGCGCAACAGATAGAAGAGGACGCTCGACTCAAAAAGCTGGATGAAGAGCGCGCTACAAAAAAAGCACTTCAGGAAGAAGTGATTGTACTGGACGGTCCCGCTTGGGAGGATTCCGACGAAAATACCGGGCCATCCAGCAGGATAGAGCCAGCACCCGGCACAGAGGCAGAAGCAACATCTACCGCAGACCGGATGGCGCAGGAAATGGAAGAAGATGATGGGTTCGTGCCTACTGGAATGGAGGAAGAAAAAGACGAAGCCGCCAGCCCCAGAGTCGAGAGTGATGCAGAAAAACTGGAAGCCTTGAAACGTGCCGCAGCTGCAGAGGCTGCAAAAAAACCGAAGTTGACTCTCCTGCAAAGGGAAAGAGCGCTCAAACGCAAAATCAACCAGCTATTGATGCAGCCTGGGAAGATGGCGATCAAGGCTGCCAAAACTTCCGTTCTAATTGGGGCCCTAGTACTATTCCTGGCGCTTGGTTTGCTGCCTTATGTGCCGCTGAATACACTGATAGCCCCTGTGGAGCAGTTAGCGCAAGAACAGCTCTCCACCACTGTAAAAGTGCATCAGGTAAGCGCCGCACTATTACCTCGACCACATTTCATCCTGAAGAATGTCGAGATTGGCAGCAATGCACAAACCATAGAACAGGTACACTTATGGCCGGAACTTGGCAGCCTGCTGGATGAGGTGAAAGTAATAAAATCCATCAAGATACATGATGTTAAAGTGACACAAGACAATTTCGGACAGGCCCTAGCATGGCTTAATGCGGCAGGTAACTCACCCAAATTAAAAACCGGAACAATTTATTTTGACAAAGTAATATTGTCAGCACACGATTTTGATATTGGCGAGTTTGATGGTGAAATCGTACAAACGCCCGAACACAAGGTACAGAAGATTCAACTGGACAGTACGGACAGCATGTTGCACCTGCAAATAACCCCTCACGCTGACAATGCCGACGTGATGCTGGACGCAAAAGACTGGACGCTGCCGATTCAGAACAAAATCAAATTCAAGCAACTGAATGGTAGCGGAACATTCGCGCATGGCAAGCTGGAACTCAGCCACATTCAGGGCGACCTGTACGATGGAAGACTGATTGGCAACACAACTGTTGACTGGTCGAGCCAATGGGCTGTAAGGGCAAATTTCTCGCTGGCGGACGCCGATGCTGCCCACGTATTAAAAGCTTTAGGCAGCCCAATTGAAGTAGAAGGAAAGCTGAAAAATTGGAAAGGTAACTTGGATAGTCAAGCAGAACAGGCAGACAAGCTGGCTAGCAACATGAACATGTCCAGTGACTTCGAGATAACACGTGGCCGGATAGAAGGCCTGGACATTGCCCAGGCAGCAATGGCAAAAAGTGGTCAGCCACTCGCCGGCGAATCTACTCGTTTTGACAGCCTGCAAGGATCGCTGCAGATAAGCAACCAGCAATACAGGCTGGACAATCTGATACTGAATTCCAAGCACCTGCATGCTCGTGGAGAGGTAACGATTGCCGCTGACGGCGAGATTAGCGGCAATATCAACGCAAACCTGACGACTCCTGGCCGCCGTAACAGCGCAAGCGCCAACCTGGCTGGACGCGGCAGGGATATCAGGCTACGCTGATTCCCGCTCACAACTTTGCACATTATTGGCGCAACACATTCTCTCTTTTCAGGATTTTTTCTCAACCAGCAGCGCTTCGTTAGAGGAAGCGCCCGCTTGTTCTATTCTATCCTTTCAATAAATTTCAACAGCTCGCTCAAACCACACTAACATCCGCACATCGTCTGCAGGTAACCATGAGAACCACTGCTGGAATGCAGCATGGCTCATAACATCGACTTCTCGCAATCTGCACAATCTGTGTGTAAACCTCACCTTGTCGTTTGAGCAACCCAAACACGATAGTTTTGCCATAAGCGTCTACGTTTCCAAAGAAACTACGCTAATATTGCTCTTGCGCTCACCTGAAGGGCAACGCCGTATATAATCCCTCTTTAGGCTTTAAGAAACATTGATTAGGAATCAGATATGAAATTGCTTGAGCACTTATTGGAAGTCGTTATCTTTGGCAGCCGCTGGATCTTGGCACCGATGTATGTAGGTTTAGTAGGCGGGTTGTTGTTTATGTTTATCAAATTCGCCCAGGAATTTATACATATCCTCTCCCACCTGATAACCGCTCCGGAACGTGAGGTACTCCTTTCGGTGCTGGCACTGGTAGATATCACCTTGGTAGCCAATCTGCTGATCATGGTAATTTTTAGCGGCTATGAGAACTTCGTCTCGAAAATCGATGTTGCTGACCATGAAGACAGACCCTCATGGATGGGGAAAGTGGATTATTCCGGCCTGAAGCTGAAACTCATCGGCTCGATCGTGGCCATTTCAGCAATCGACCTGTTGCGTGCTTTCATGAACCAGTCAGGCGGCGATGGTGCGACCCCGATACCACCACAGCAATTGGCATGGATGGTAGGGATCCACCTGACATTCATTATCTCAGGCGTGCTGTTTGCCTGGATGGACAAGATCGCCGAAGAAACGAACAGCCATTAGCCACCTGTCTTCAAATCAACCCCCGCGCCTTTCAGCTTGAAAGGCCGCGTGGGTCAATGGATATCCTCTGACTCGTCTGAGTCTTCCAGCATCAGTTCATGCACATGATAATAGTGCTCGGCATGCCAAAGCGTCATATCCTCGGCGCGTTGCAGGGCATAATCCAAATCACTGTATTCGCCTACGGGATAGTTCTGTTCGTCTAATATTTGATAAATCGGCATAGTTTGCTCCTTTCATCAGAGGTGCATCCAGTATTGCACCCATCCACTTAAAACAAAGCATCAAAAAGAAGATGTTTGTTACCCTATCTCAGCCAATCGTCCTCGCGTGCGCGTTCATTGTCAGAACACCTGCCCTGCAAGCCAATCAGGACAAGGCTTCCAGACATTCCAAGCCATCAATGAAAAGCGTTGAAGCTATGGTCATGTGACGCCCATATTGCTTCTGATGACGTTGACGATACCCGCAAAGATCATGATGTATTCCATCACCAGCAATGGCTCAAGATGTTCTGGCGCAATACCGCCAATCACCGTGAGCGCCAGTGTCAGCGCATTGATGACAACACTGATCAGGATGATTAGGCCAATCAGATGATTCCTCAATCCGAACAAGTAAAACTGGGTGATAAAAAACAGGCCGGCGATTGTCTCGACATCGACCCCACCAGCAACATGCTTGTTAACCAGTGTCAGACAGACATACATCGCGGCAAGCAAAAAGGCAGCGGGCAATTTGCTGGGCAAACCTTCACCGTCATGCCTCAGGCTGAATGCCAGCCATGCGTGCGTCAAAAATGCATTGATTAATTTCATGCCTTCGCCTATCTGTTTATCTCTTAACCCAAGTTTTGCAAAAAGGATGCCATCGACAGCCAATCTCCATTGAAATCAGTAACACCGCGCTACGCGGCTTGTTTAGCCATTCATGAACATTGCAACGACATGTGGGGACGGATCTTGAGGAGAAAAAACAGTGTGAGGTGTGCTGTTTTTAACACTTATGTGCAAAAGGCAACAGTGGTGACTTATGATAGAGTATGTGATTATTTAATTGGTAAGAAGCCATCATGAGACTTATCAAAAAACGCAGCTCCCTTTTAACAACGATATGCTGGTCTGCACTGTGCTGCAACATGGCATTTGCAGATGCGCCAGCCGAAGACATCCACGCCACGACAGCCAGCGGCGATAAAGTCGTTTTGCATCCTAATGGGCGCTGGGAGTTCATAGACACACAAAAAGCCGCCAAGGCGGCAGAAGTGGCCAAACAATATCCTGAGAACCAAGGCTGCCCGCCTGGCACTCAAGGCGGACTGTTAGGACTGGGACGCTGCATCCCTATCGGGGACAAAGACTATAATCGCGGGTCCCTGGGAGGAAAAGGCCGCTAATCAGGCGCTGATGCGCACTTCCAAACCGAGCGCGCGAATACCTTGTTCGAGATTATCCAGCCAGATTTGCGGCACAGGGCTGATACGCGGCGCTTCAGGCTGGTAGGATTGCCTGACGACACCGTAAACCAGCACGCCTTTCACCACATCAGCCACTTGCCTTAACACATCGAGATAAGCCGCCACTTCCTGCGAATCAGGCGGCATGCCATCCAGCGCAAACACGCAAGTCTGTACCCAGGTATCACAACGGCTTGCACAGGCCCGCAAACGCTTGGCCACTGCAGATGGCCGCATGTGAATGGAATTGATGCGCTCATAACCGGCCTCAGTCCCGGCGTCCACTTTGAACCAGACCTCGCCACTGCATTGCTGCATGTGCGAAACGGCATCCAGCACCGTGGCTTTATCCATCTGGCTGCCATTGGTGATGACGCGCAGTTTGATCTTTCCGAACAGGTCAAACTCACGCAGTACCTGCTCCACCAGTTTAACAGCCAGCGGGAACTCTGGCGCGGCGGTAGGTTCGCCATTGCCAGAAAAAGCAATATCCTGCAATTGCCTTGCGCCTTCCGGCACATGGGTAGCCATAAAATCGCCTTGTGTGATTTGCTTTAGAAAAGTACGCAGCTCCTGTTCCAGCAGATTCAAATCAACCGGTTCGGGGGAACCGCGCACCAAGTCAGGTACCTGGCAATAGATACAGCGCCAGTTGCAGGCATTATTGGTATTGAGGTTAATACCGATGGAAACGCCGCCAGCACGGCGTGACACGACGGGATAGACATAGCGCATGCCTGTCACATCACGATTATGGTCTTGCGGAGTGAGATATTCTGTCATCGGAAGATTATAAGCTGATTGGCCTCCAGCACACAGCATGCATTCAAGGAAATCGGGAACATATATCTGCGGTTTTGATAAGGAGAGAAAGAAATGTTTCTAGGCTGGCAAGGCATCATTACATCTGTGGTCGTTGCAATGGTGATAGCTGCGGTGCTGGTGTTTTTTGCAAAAGTCACCAAATAGGAAGAAGGCTCACACAACCGAATCCAGCTTGTGAAAAAATAGCAGGGTTTTATTTTTCCTTGGCCAGCATCTGGCGATACTCTTCCTGTTTCTGGGCAAAATTCACTGGCTCGCCATATTCCATGAATTCTGCATAACGGCGATGTGTACCAATAATCTTCCTGGCATGCTTGATAGGGCAGAAATACTGCTCAGTCCGCGCGATGATCTCGGTAACATATGCCACCAGGCCATTCGCATATGCGCAATAATTACAGTGAAATTTTTCTATAAAATTCAGATAGCTGAGATGATGCCGGTCGAATATCATGTAATTACTGCGCCGCACTTTTTTGATGCCGTAAATTGGGAAGCATATGAGCTGATAAAAGCTGACGAAAGCATCTGTGATGACCAATGGGATGATCATGGAGTAAATGATTGGCCCGGTAATCAAGTTCTGCGGCCGATAGGTGACCAGCCAGCGAAAAATGTTAGTCTTGAGCTTGCGGTGCGCCTGCCTGACAGACTGTTCGAACTCTATCTTCTTGCCATTGATCTGGAATAATATACTCGACTGCTGCTGATTGAGCGTCGTGCGCAATTCGTCCTCCAGACGGTTGATCTCACTTAGCAGTTCGCGAATACGGTCATTCATGTATGCTCCAAAGATCGAGTGTTAAAGCGTTATCATACGCCAAATCTTCCGCATCAGATTTGGCCCGCATCCATAATCGGCGTCATCATATAGTGCAAGCCGGTATTCGGATATCTTTGTTGCAGCTCAGTGATCAGCTGTTGTGCAGTCTCAATCTGGGTATGAATCAAAAACTGGATACGCTTCTGCCGCCCGGTCACCTGCTCAAGCAGGCTAAGATGTGTGCTCCTTGAGCCATGCCCATATATTTCCACCGAACTGAATCCGCTGATATCTTCTTGTGTAAGTAACCAGTCAATCAAGGTCTCTTCCATACTGGGCGCCGAGATCAAAGTCAGTAAACAGAAATTGGTCATGCGATTCCCCCACCATTTGAACGACCATATTTTTGATAAAGGATAGGCAGCAACACCAATGTCAGCGTGGTCGAACTGACCAAGCCGCCAATCACCACAATGGCTAATGGCCGCTGGATCTCCGAACCAGGACCTGTTGCGAACAACAATGGCAACAGCCCGAACGCTGCGATATTGGCTGTCATCAGCACTGGCCGCAAGCGTCGTTTCGCACCCTCCACTACCACCTCCTGTAGCCGCATGCCATGCTCTGCCAGCTGATTGAAATAGCTCAGCATCACCACACCATTCAGCACTGCGATGCCCAGCAAAGCGATAAACCCGACCGATGCCGGTACTGACAGATATTCACCTGATATCCATAAAGCGAAAACGCCTCCAATCATCGCAAACGGGATGTTGGAAAGAATCAATACTGATTGCCGTACTGATTTAAAGGTGGCAAACAGCAGCAGGAAAATAAGTCCTATCGCCACAGGCACAACAACACTGAGGCGCGCCGCTGCACGTTGCTGGTTCTCGAACTGGCCGCCCCATTGCATGCTGTAGCCCTCTGGCAGTTTGACCTGGCTGCCTACCTTGGCTTTAGCCTCATCAACAAACCCCACCAAGTCACGTCCGCGTACATTCGCAATCACGACTACCATACGGGCACCACGCTCACGGTCCACTTTGACAGGCCCTTCCACACGCTCAAGCTTGGCGACAGTGGATATCGGCACATTGACACCATCAGGCAGAGTCAGCATCAGATTGGCAAAGTCCGCCGGGGATTTACGCAACTGCTCGGCTCCACGCAGGATAATCGGCGTGCGCTTTTGTCCTTCCTGCACAATACCCATTTGCTTGCCTTCCAGTTGTGCACGCAATATCGCCTCGATCTGGCTGACATCGAAGCCCAACCGACCCGCTGCAAGACGGTCAACTTCGATTTTCAGATACTGTACCCCACTGTTTTGCGGCGTGTAGACATCCTCGGCGCCGGGAATGGACTTGATGACTTCCACCGTCTTTTGTGCGGCCTGATCCAACTGCGTCAGGTCATTGCCAAAAATCTTGATGGCCAGATCACCCCGCACACCAAGAATCATCTCGTTCACGCGCATCTCGATAGGCTGTGTGAACGCATAGGCAAAACCCGGCATATCCTCGGCCACCTTGCGTAACTCATCGACCAGTTTGGCTTTATCAGGCGAACGCCATTGGTCCCGCGGTTTCAGCACCAGAAAATTGTCTGTCTGGTTCAGCCCCATCGGGTCAAGCCCAAGTTCATCCGAACCTGCGCGCGAGATCATACCTTTGACTTCCGGCACTTTCTCCAGCACTGCACGCTGCACCGCCAGATCCAGCTCTACTGTCTTATCCAGATTGATGGAAGGCGCTTTTTCAATCTGCATGATTAAGTCGCCTTCATCCATGGTCGGCATAAAGGTTTTACCAATCTGCAAATAGACAATCACCGTGACTGCCAGTGCGGCCAATGCGCCCGTGACAATCAACTTACTGTGCGTCAACGCCCATTTCAAGGTTGGTTCATAAATGGCCAACGCTTTGCGCACCAGCCATGGTTCTTCGTGACTGACCTTACCCAACAGGAAAGATGCCAGCACCGGAATAATCGTCATGGACAGCAACAAAGAGCCTGACAATGCAAATACGATCGTCAATGCCACAGGGCTGAACAGCTTGCCTTCCAACCCTTGCAAGGTCAGTAACGGCAAGAATACCGTGATGATGATCAGAATGCCGGAAGTGACTGGTACACTGACCTCTTTGACCGCACGATAGATCAGGTGTAGTCGTGGCAATTTGGAACCTTCACCATGCGCCAGATGTGACACGATATTCTCGACCACCACCACTGCCGCATCCACCAGCATGCCAATGGCGATGGAAAGACCGCCCAAACTCATCAGGTTAGCCGACATGCCAAACTGACGCATCAGGATAAACGTGATGAGCACTGCCAAAGGTAACGCCAACGCTACCGTGAGTGCAGCGCGCAAATCCCCCAGGAACAGGATCAACAGAATGACCACCAGCACGATAGCTTCCATCAGTGCATGTGTCACCGTACCGACTGCCCGCTCGACCAAGTCTCCGCGATTGTAAAACACCTCGACTTTCACACCCTTGGGCAAACTGGGCGCGATCTCTGCCAGCTTGGCTTCAATGCCCTGCACCACGCGCTGGGCATTAGCGCCACGCAAGCTCAACACAAGCCCTTCCACCGCTTCAGCCTTGCCGTTCTTGGTCACGGCGCCGTAGCGCGTCAATGATCCGATTTTCACATTGGCAACATCGCCCACACGCACCGGCATCCCTTGCTCGGATTTAATCACCGTATTACGTACGTCATCCTCATTCTTGAAACGACCTTCAGCACGCACCAGCAGCGATTCTTCACCGTCCCCCAAACGCCCGGCACCGTCATTCTTGTTATTCACCGTCAGCGCCTGCTGCAGCAGATCCAGCGACACGCCACGGGCATACATGCGTGCATTGTCCGGGACGATCTCGAAACTGCGCACCATGCCACCCAACGCATTGACATCGGCCACGCCCGGCACTGTACGCAGTTGTGGACGAATCACCCAATCCAAAAGACTGCGACGTTCCTGCAAACTCAAATCACCGCCCTCGACCGTAAACATGAACATCTCGCCCAACGGGGTCGTCATCGGCGCAATGCCCCCGGAAACATCTGCTGGCAAATTGCCCCAGATACCGTTCAAACGCTCGGCTACTTGCTGGCGCGCCCAGTAGATATCGGTACCATCCGCGAAATCCACTGTGATGTCAGTAAGTGCATACTTAGCGACAGAGCGAAGCATTGTCTGGTTTGGCAACCCAAGCATTTCCACCTCAACCGGTGAAGTGATGCGCGCCTCAACCTCTTCAGGCGTCATGCCTGGCGCCTTGATGATGATTTTTACCTGGGTCGAAGAGACATCCGGAAAAGCATCGATAGGCAGGTTTTTGTAGGCAAAAAAACCGGCTCCCAACAATAACGCCGTCATTACCAGCGTCAACAAACGCTGTGTAAGTGCGAACTGAATTAATCGACCCATCGTTATTCTCCGCCTGCATTCCAGGCAGCTTTAATGGCTACCGTACCAGAAATGGCCACCCGTGCTTTTTCCGGAAAATTACCTGTCACTATCGCTTTTTCCGTCTGCTCGGAAATCACCGTCACCTTGACCGGGATGAATCCTTTTGCGTTCTGTACGAACACAAAGCTGTCTTTGCCCTGGCGGGTGATAGCCTGCTTGGGTAATGCAAAATGATCTGTAGCTGGCGCAGTCATATCCTGCGTCATCACATCTGCTTCCACGAATTGCCCGGGTGAGAGTTTCTCGGCATTTTGAATAATCTCTGCGCGCACATGCACAGTCTGGTCATTCTTGTTGATCGCACGGATGATGGTGATGATTTTGCCTTCTGCATCATAATTGGGAATTTTGACCTGCATACCTTGACGCAGGACCGCGAGATGCTCCACCGGCGCATGGATTTCCAACCACAGTGGTGATAAGCGCCCAATGCGCAACAAAGGCGTCGCCATATCCACACGCTGGCCGATACTCACCATTTGTTCCAGTACCTGGCCAGCGATGGGTGCAACAAAACTCACGCCATTGACATACTTCCCACTGCGTTCCAGCTGTGCGATACCCGCATCCGACATACCACCCAGTCGCAGCGCCTGCTTTGACTGTGACAAGTTTGCACTGGCATCTTCAAAATCGCTTTTCGTCGCTATATAGCGCCGCTCAGCAATAATGCCGTCTTTAAACAGTTCCGCATCACGGTCCAGACTATTTTTAGCCAGGCGATAGCGCGTCGCTGCCTGCAAGAAATCACGTTGCTGGCTCACAAGTTCGGTACTGGTGATATGCCCCAGCACCTGGCCTTTCTTCACTTCCATCCCAGCAGCCACATTTAGCACATCGATCAAGCCGCCTTGTGCCGCACTGACGATACGCTCCTGGCTGGTAGGAATCACGATCTCGCCTGGCAGTCGCAATGTACTTTCCGCATTTGCTTTACTGACAGGATAAACGACAATCCCCATCGCCTGCTGCTGTTTTGGCGTGATTGCAATCGTGCTATCTGCCGCGTAGCCATTGGCTGCGCAAGCGATTGCCCACAGTAAAATGGATGCTCTGACTAATTTCATGGTAATACTCCCACTGCTTGGTTGTAGCGGGCGATATCCCACTGTAATTGAATTTTCTTGCTTGAAAGTGCACGCCCGGCGTCGAATGCCTGTGACTCGCTGCGTAACAGGCTAACCAGATCGGTTTCGCCCAGCTTGAAAGCCTTTCTTGCTAATTGCACGTTTTCTTGCGTGATTTGATTCTGCCGGGTAACCAGTTCCAGCTCTTTTCTGGTAACCAGCAGATTATGCTCGGCCTCATGCAAAGCTGTCTCCATCGTCAGCCGCAATTTGTCACGCTCGGCCATCGTGCTGGCCAGATTGGATTCTGCATTAGCCATCAGCGGCGCATTACGCGTATCACTGGCAAACGGGATACGCACCTTGAAACCTACGCTGTCGTTATATTGCGTATCAAAAGGGCCGCGCTGGTTACGCGCAGAAAGAATGAGCTGTGGCGCATCACGACGTTCCACACCTACTACCTCGCGTTCGTCCTTGGCAATGTCGATCCTGGCATTAGCTTCCTGCAGAAAAGGATGTTGGTCGCTCAACGTATCCAGTTCTGAAAGCACCTCATCCAGATTGGCAGGGATCTCATTCAAACCGGTCAATGCGATATAACGATGCTTGGCATGTTTGACTTCGGCTTGCGCCCGTATATATGCAGACTCTGCCTGCAGGGTCTCGTTCTGCACCAGCATCAGGTCAGTTTTGGCAAGCTCGCCGGCACGAAAGCGTGTTGCGACATCCTGCTCCAGCTTTTGTGCGGTTTTCAGGCGTGACTCATACAAGGCCTCGTTATCCTGATTCATACGGATATCCCAGACTGCATCACGCAGCGCACCTGCCACCTGCAGCATCAAGCCTTTACGGCTTGCACCAAGACCTGATTCGGTATCTTTTGCCAAAGTCTGTCTGGCGGCACGCTGACCGGGCAACCACACAGGCATCTCCATTTCAGCTTCCCATTCGCGCTCACCGCGATTGCTGCCTAACGTATCGTTCTGATGGCGAACCGAGACCGCAGGCGCTGTCGGGAAAAACCCTTTCGCATGGATATCACGTGCCTGCGCCACCCCGGCCATCGCCCCCAGGACATGCTGTTGCGGGTTACGGTCATAGGTTTTATTCAGCACCTCGCGCAAACTCAATTGCGAATTGACATTCACCTCGTCCTCATGCGCGTCCAACTGCATGGCCGGGTTCGCCAACAATGGCGGACTATTCATTACGAATCCACCCGCCAACGCCAAAGCTGCGAAATACCGCGTTAATCGAAAAAACATTACTCACCTCTCATACCAATCAAGCCGGCATCATATATACAAGGCTATATTATGGCATCCGCCATAAGACGGATAAGCCGTAAATACACATTATTGACGCTGTAAAATTACTGGAATATGTCGAACTGTTTAGGAGATGCCGATGCATATCCTATGTTATCTAACTGGGCACCTGCCGGTACCTGCTGAAGCCATCGGGCAATCACCTTAACGATATATGCCTGCTCTGACTCGCTAAGCTGATGCCCTTTGGGTATCGCATGCCATTTTTGCAGACAGCCTCGGCAACAGGTCGCCGTGGCATGCTGCGCAACAAACACCGGATGGCCGCGCATAGGCGTCTGTTTGCCATCGTTAGGAATCTGTGTGGGCGCCAACCGTGTTTTGATGAATTCGGCCGCATGCGTCAACACCAAAGACAGCCCCTTATCCTGAAGGTATGCCAGATCCTTGTCTTGCAGTTTGAATTTCCTGCGGAATGGAGATTTCGCCAAACTGACAAACAAATCATCCATATCGCGCATAGACATGGTCGCCTAATGTAATTGATGCAGCTCGAGATTTCTGAGCTTTGGCGTGAATCTGGCAGTGATTGCGACTACGACTAGCGTCATCACACCACCGAATACCACGGAAGGGACGAGGCCTAACAATCTGGCCGCCACCCCAGACTCGAATGCACCTAACTCGTTGGAGGAGCCGATAAACACGCCATTGATGGCGGAAACACGTCCTCGCATATCATCCGGGGTGGCCAGCTGCATGATAGTGGAACGCAGCACGACGGAGACAGCATCGAAAGCACCGGAAAACAACAGGAACAGTCCAGCCAGCCAATACTGTTGCGTGATGCCGAAACAGATGATACATACGCCAAAACCAGCTACCGACCACAACAAGTAGCGCCCCGCATGCAGATTGATGGGATGTTTTGCCAGATACAAAGCCATGACCATTGCGCCTACTGCAGGTGCGGCGCGCAAGATTCCCAGGCTTTCCGGACCAAGGTGATAAACATCATGGATGAACGCTGGTAGCATGGCGACAGCACCGCC
>JAKOWL010000106.1 GCA_029781535.1 Pseudomonadota bacterium | reverse complement strand
GCGAACAGCATAATTTCACACTGGAAGCTTTACCGCTTGCGGAGTATCAACGTTTGAGTCCGGTTTTCCAAGAAGATATTTATCAAGCGATCCGTCTTGAATCTTGCGTGGATAACCGCAATATCCCCGGCGGTCCGGCACCTGCGCAGGTACTTGAACAAATCCGATTGGGCGAAGTTTTTCTCGCTGGAATAGAACTGTAAAACTGGGTTTGTTATAATGGCGCCCATTTTAACACGAATGCTCAAGGGCATTCGTGTTTGTCTATTATCCCCATTACAAAGCTATCCACATTTCTAATTGGTTACACGATATATCTTGTATGCCGTCTTGTATGGTTTTTTAGTGCTACATTATCCAGCTACATCCGTCTGCTTGCAGCCCAACGCCACCAATTTTATAATATCCCTGTAAAGTTTTTAACGGTAGCAAACTACCCACACATCTTTAAAAGAGGTGGATTGGAAATGTCATTACAGGATTTTTTTATGGAAGAATTATGCGGCATGCCGGTCATTGACGCGCACACCCACGTGTTGGGGCATCAGGAATGCAAACCCGTCGCATCCGTGATGGATTTACTGATGGACCCCTATATTGGTTTCACCATGCCGTTTGCCGACCGAAAGGTGGCAAAAATCATTCAAGATAAATCACGGCCAGATAAAGAACGTTGGGAAGCTTTTCTGCTTTCTTGGCCGGCGTGGCGTTGCACAGGCTATGGCCGTGTATTGGCATGGACCTTACGGCAATGGGGTTTTGATGATGATAACCTTCGCGCAGATATGTATACCCCCATCTGGGAGCGTGCGCAGCGCCGTTCGCCGGAAGAAAGCCGCAAAGTCTATGCTCAGGCTGGTATTGTCGGCTCTCTGACACATTATTTGGGGCTGCGTACCATTGAAAGTGAACGTAGCTATCTGGATGGCTCTTTATGGTTTGATGATGGCTTCTATCCGTTATTAGGCGTACTTCCCCTGCATGAATATCGAAATCTTGGGAATCTGGAGGCAGTTTCCTCCATCTCAGGGATACCGGTAAATGATTTAGATAGCTTGTCCAAAGCCGTTCGTGTGATCATCGATCGTTCTATACAAAAGGGATGCGTCGGTTTCAAGGAGCACCGCGCTTACACCAACGGCATGAATTACCAAGAGCCAGATCGTGCTGCTGCATCGCGCGACTTATCGGCCCTGCTGCGTGGCGAAAGCATTGAAAAGGGCTCCATTCCCCTATCGGATTACCTGTTTGATGAGATTGTTCGCGCTGCGATTGACCACAACGTCCCTATCGCCATGCATACCGGCTATTTTCAGTTGGGCGTGGGTCCTACCGCCAATGTTCAAACCATGTGTAGGATCATCCATAAATACCCAGAAGCCGCCTTTGATTGCTATCATCTCAATTACCCCTATTTTGAAGATCATCTGGCCATGATCAAATCCTACCCCAATTTACATGCCAACTGTTGCTGGGCTCATATCATCGATCCGGCTTATACAGTCTACTTTCTCAAGTGTGCCATTGGTGCCATTCCTGCCAACCATGTGTTTGGTTTCGGTGCGGATTTTGCCGTGTTGCCCGAGGCTACAATTGCGCACCTGGAATTGGCGCGTCAAAACATTGCCGAAGCGCTCGCATGGGCAGTGGAGCGCAAAATGATCTCCCGCAGCGCCGCGTTGGAGCTTGCGCGGATGTGGCTTTATGAAAACCCCAAACGCGTTTATAATCTTGAGATATAACCCATCATCAACGTTATAAAAACATCCGCAAATACATACAGCCTGCTCAATATGAATGAGCACGCTGTATGTTTTGTCTTTCCTTATGTTACATCTGGATATTTAAAAATGAACTAGAATAATTTCCCCAACGGGCAACCATACCTTCCTGAAACCAATCAAGTTTCTGGGGGATTGATTTTCAAAGTGTAGCACCGTATATTGCGTATCCATGCCACCCTGGTTTTTTAATTCAACCGTATGATCATCCAACCAATTCTCCGCCACTTGTCCATAAGTCAACCCATGGCCAAATCGGTACAGCGGATCACCTTTGAAGAACCGATAAGTTTGATTGTCCATTGAATAATCCTCAAACGGTGGAAGATCCTTATCGGACCGATAGAAGGTAACCGGCAGCCTGCCGCTTGGCGATACATCCCCAAAGAGTATGTCTGCCAATGCTTGCCCTCCCTGCGCGCCAGGATAAAAGCACTGCAGCACCGCGTTGCACTGTGCATCGGCTTGTGTGAGGTTCATACAACTGCCGCTGACATGCACGAACACTGTTGGCTTGCCTAAGGGTGCGAGGGCTTCAAGCAATTTACGCTGGGGTGCTGGCAGCTCAATATC
>JAKOWL010000249.1 GCA_029781535.1 Pseudomonadota bacterium | reverse complement strand
CGGCGAAAGCGCTGAAAGCGCAAAACATACCAGCCCAGGGCAAGCGGCCTGCAGGGCCGCGCCGCCCTGGGTAAACGTCCCCCGAAATTGCAGCACGCTGGAAGCGTGCCACATAGTAAACACGAAAGATGGATTCCATTGCAAGTGTCGTTATAGTCATATCCTGTCAACTTGCCATCACCCGGATGAGAGTTAAATTATAAGCAAGCCCATTTGCTCTGAAAATGACTGCCAACGCCATGCCTGAAATTATGCTTGAGAGAATAACATCTCATGCTGTAAAATAACCAGCCGTTTATCAATAATTGAGACTATTTTCCCGATACGGTCTTTGCCGGCCAGGCAACTCTCGCCAAGTGTTTCCAAATTAAAACTCGACCAATTTACCATTTCTGCCAATATGCGTTTTTTTGCCAAAAGCAACATTGACATTTTGCATGGTTATCTCCGGCACACCATCATCTTATATACTATTCCCGTTATTCTTACCAGCATATTAAACCTTTTCTTCCATGCCAGTAATATGTTTGTGGTGGGACGTTTCGTCGGACCTGGGGCTTTGGCCGCCGTTGGCGCCTCCACCACTACCACTAATTGCCTCTTCCACCTTTACGCCGGCTTTAGCACTGCCATCAATATCATGATTGCGCAATCCCTTGGCACCAGGGATGAACGCTTAACCGCAAAAATCCTGCATACTGCGGCCGGTGCCAGCCTGCTGCTGGGCGGTATCATTGCCGTTTTTGGCTTGTGCTTAAGCAAACCGATCTTAACCTTGCTCGGCACGCCCCCGGAAGTCCTGCCCCATGCCACGCTTTATCTCCGCATCTTTTGCCTGAGCATTCCAGGAAGTGTCTGCTATAATTTTCTTACGGCGGCGCTGTTGGGCAAAGGCGACACCACCACGCCTTTTATTATTCTCACCATAGCCGGAATCACCAATATCGTGATGAATTTGGTCTTTGTCCTGATCTTCGGCATGGGGGTCGCCGGAGTTGCCACCGCCACTGTCTTATCAATGCTTTTAGCGGCCGTCATGGCCACCCGCAAACTTCTCAATCTGAACGAAGCCTGGAAGTTGCGCTGGCATCTGGTCCGCATTGAGCCCCGGTTATTGTGGTCAATTTTAAGCTTAGGCATCCCGGCCAGCGTCAACGGTGTCCTGTTTGCTCTCTGCAATATGTATTTGCAGTCCGCCATCAACAGCTTCGGGGCAATGGCTATGGCAGGATGCGCCGCTTCTTCCACTGTTTCGGGTTTCATTTATGCAACCATGGATAGCTTCAGCAAAACCGTTCTGACTTTCACCGGCCAGCACTACGGCGCAAAACTTTACCATCGTCTCAAGCAGATACTCAAGATCAGCCTGCTCTACGTCATTATCGGCGGACTGCTCATAGGGTGGCTGGCTATCATCTTTCGCCGCACGCTGCTGGGATTATTTGTCAGCACAGATGAAGCCCTCTACTATGGCTCCATCCATCTGGTTACGCTTGGCAGTACTTATTTTTTATGCGGAATGATGAATGTTATGGATGGCGGTATCCGCGGTCTCGGATACTCGATGCTGCCGACCCTGATCACCCTCGTGGGCATTTGCGGCTTCCGGGTCTTCTGGATTGCCATCGTTTTTCCCCGATATCATAATCCCGCAGTCCTGCTAAGTATGTA
>JAKOWL010000097.1 GCA_029781535.1 Pseudomonadota bacterium | reverse complement strand
CCTGGTATACCAGTCAGGAACGCGATCGTCCAGGCTTCATGATGGGGGAACCGCACCAGCAATGCTTTGCGAAACGCATTGCCTGAGTCGGAAAACAAAGTATCCGAGACTTGTTTGACGCTGGAATAGATAGATTTGACGAAAGGTACACTGTTCAGCAGCTTTTCCCACCAGGCAATCAATTGCTGACCAAAAATGTTGGTAGCTACCAGGCCAGTGACCAAAACTATCAATAATGTCAGCAGCGCGCCTAATCCAGGGATGTGAAATCCGAAAAGATTGATTGGTTGCCATGCTGCAGGCAATAAAGTCAAGCTTTTATCGAGCAAGTCGATTACGCTTGTTAATACCCATAGGGTAATTACCAGGGGCACCAGTACCAACAGGCCGGTAATGAAATATTTTTTAATCATTTTTTGGGTTAATGGCAGGCGCAGTTTGCCGAACAAGCCGGGCTGGGAGCCGCGTCCTGCTTGGCTTCCGGAGCAGGTGATTTTTTATTTTCGCCTTTGAAATCAGTCGCATACCAGCCAGTGCCGTTCAGCTGGAAGCTGGGAGCGGAGACTTTTTTGGCGAACGATTCCTGCTGGCATTCAGGGCAGGTCGTTATGCTGGCCTCGCTCATTTTGCGCATCAGTTCTGCGGTGTGGCCGCAATGTTTACATTCAAAATCATAAATTGGCATGATTTTAGCTTCTATTTACTAGATTTCCATAATGGCTCTAAACTTAAGCCATACATTATAACTGATGTAAGTCAAATGCGTAATTGGTTGTTTTTGATACGGTATTTGCAACATCAAAAGGAAAATGATTTGTTTCGATTTCGAACGTATTGCAAGCGCTTGATTGGCGTGATCTTTATGCTTTTTGCCGGATTTTCGTCTATGGTGTGGGCGGATGTTGCCGGCAAGGTCATCTTCGTGTCCGGCGCGGTCACCGTGAAGCATGCAGATGCCTTTGCGGTGGCTGCAACCAGGGATATGTCATTGAATGCGGGTGATACCATTGAAACTCAGGAAGGGCGCGCCCAGTTCTCGCTGCTGGATGGCGCCAAAATATCCTTGCAGCCCAATTCTGTCTACAAGATCAACAGGTACGAGTTTTCCGGCAAAGAGGATGGAACAGAGTATGCATTTACCGAGCTGATCAAAGGCGGTTTGCGTACTATCAGTGGATGGGTGGGACACAAACACCCGGAGAGATACCAGCTAAAAACGGCAGTAGCGACGATCGGTATTCGAGGTACAGAATATACGGTCAACCTGACCGGAAATAACCTATTGATGACGACCAACAGCGGTAGCGTGGACGTTTGCAATGCCGCCGGTTGCCTGAATGCGACTGCAGGTATGTCGATTGCGGTGGATGGCGTTGGCCGCAAGCCAAGGTTCAGTAGTGTCCATGCCGTGTCGCGAGCTGACCAGCCAAAACTCAGCGCTGTAGCGATGAACGATTCCAGTAAGCCAGTATTTGCTGCGGCAGATGTAGTGTCGGAAAATGGGTCACCATGGACGGTGGCAGCCGCGATAAATGTTGCTGAAGAAAATGAGGCTGAGAATAATCAAGTCTTGGGTTTTAATGGCAAGGCTATGGTGGCGACGTTAATGAAGACTGATTGCGCATGCGGTATAGATGATGTGTTTGAGGCTAGTCTGCAGGCTGATTATTCTGGCAGGCCGGTGGAAATCAAGAACAGCGGCACCTCTGCAGTTATTAATCCGATCAGTTTTGATGCATTAAACAGTCACTCTGATGGTGTCGTGTCCTGGGGGCGAGCTGCGGGCAACTTTAATAATGGGGGCAACGATGAGCCTGTTCAGTGGATGGACTATATCGTCGGCGCTAGGCCTGCCCCAGGGCAACTTAACAATCTAACTGGCACTTATCATGTGTTTGCTTCCACTGCGCCGATGTATCTGGATGGTTCGGCAGCGGGTGCAGTGAACAGCACAACAGGGTATCTGAAATTTGATTTTGGAACCGGCTTGTATGATTACAGTTTGAATGTATACACGGTGGGCGAGAATTATCAATTGCTGGGAAATGGCGCTTCGCTGGATAAGAACAACCCCAGTTTTGCTGCAAACGGTATAGTGACTTCTACGGGGCTGACTTGTGCCGAAAATAGTTGCGCTCCGGCATTGCATGATGGCGCTCATTTGGTGCAGGGCGGCTTTTTTGGCAAACAAGGCAATCGGGCTGGCTTGCAGTATGGGTTTACAACACCAACAGATACGATTTATGGCAGCGCAGTATTGAAATAGCTTTTCCTGAAATAAAAAAGCCCGCATATGCGGGCTTTTTTATTGGACTTCCTGACTCTAAAAAGGAATATCGTCATCGAAATCGTCGAAATTACCGCCGGATTTTTGTGGCGCAGGCGCATTTTCTTGACGGCTAGGTGCCTGGTTGAAGTCTTCGGATGGCCCGCTTTGCCCCATGTCACCATCGTAGTTAGCAGATGAGCCGCCATCGCGCCCGCCGAGCATTTGCATCTGGTCGGCAACGATCTCGGTAGTGTAGCGGGTGACGCCGTCTTTTTCCCACTTGCGCGTCTGCAAGCGGCCTTCTACATATACCGGACGTCCTTTTTTGAGATATTCACCGGCGATTTCTGCCAAACGGCGATACATCACGATGTTATGCCATTCGGTCTTTTCCTGTTTCTGGCCATTTTTGTCTTTCCAGTTCTCGGTGGTGGCAATGCTGAAGTTCGCCACTGCTTCGCCGTTCGGCATGTAGCGTACTTCCGGGTCGCGCCCCAAATTCCCCACCAAAATCACTTTGTTGACTGATGCCATCTTGATTACTCCCAACAATTAAATATTTTCAATCAGTTTTAATATCGCTTGCTCAGTGTTCGCCTGCTGCGTCTTATCTCGTTGATTGTCAATTTTAACAATCAGGCTGTTCTCCTGCTCAATCAAACTTGCGTCAAAGACACCTTCGATCTGTCTGACTTTATGTTCCAACGCATCGGCTGTCTGAGAATCCAAATTGCGTACATGATACATCTTTGTCTTTACGCTTGGTGGGGTTTTCATGCCCAGGCTCAAGATTAGCCAGATGGCCATCAAGCCAGCGCAGAATTCAAACACGGCTGCGTAGCCATGATGTTGTGATAGGTAGCCGCCTACGGTAGCGCCCAGAAACATGCCAAACGATTGAGCTGTATTGTGCACGCCGATCGCCGTGCCTTTGGATGTGACAGGCGCCATTTTTGAAATGAGCGAGGGCAGGCTGGCTTCGAGTATATTGAAGGCAGTGAAATACACCAGCAGCGAAGCGATGATAGCCCAGAAGTTGTTCATGCTGATTGAAAAAAGTAATTGTGCAAGCAGCATGAGCAATACTGCACCAATAAACACAGGTTTCAATTTGGCGCGCTTTTCGCCGATGATGATGGCAGGCAGCATGAGTGCGAATGACGCTAACAATACGGGCAAGTAGATTTGCCAGTGATGGTCTTCATCAAGGCCGCCGGTTTTTTTTAAGGCGAAAGGCACGACGATAAACATGGCCATTTGTGCAGCATGCAGGCTAAAAGTGCCAAAGTTGAGCCGTAATAACTGGGTGTCGCGCAACACATCTTTTACTTTGCCGGGAGATGTTTCTGCATCAGAGTGAAAACGGCTGTGCGCGGGTTGCGGTACCAGGAACTTGACCACAAAAATAGCGATGAGGGAAAGAATGGCTGTTAGCCAGAATATGCCAGATACGCCGATGAATCTGTTCAGCACCGGGCCAGCCACTAATGACAATGCGAAGGTCAATGCGATTGTGCTGCCAATCGTCGCCATGGCCTTGGTGCGATGTTCCTCACGGGTCAGGTCGGCTACCAGCGCGGTGACAACTGCTGAGATAGCGCCTGCCCCTTGAATGGCGCGACCAATGATGACGGTGATGATATCGGTGCCGATGGCAGCGACAGCACTGCCAATTGCAAACAATATTAATCCCAAGTAGATCATCTTTTTGCGGCCATACTTGTCTGAAGCGATGCCGAAAGGCAATTGCAGCAATACTTGCATCAAGCCGTAAGCGCCTAATGCCCAGCCAATCAATGTATGATTTTGCCCACCTTTAAGGCTTTCGGCATAGATGGCAAAGATTGGCAGAATCAGGAACATGCCCAACATGCGCAGGCCATATATAGAAGCCAAACTCAGAGTGGCGCGCAGTTCGGTGCGCGTCATTTTTTCGGATATTTGCATTAGTCTTAAAACGCCGGTTCTGGAACAATTTGGAATAATTGCGTATATTATCAGGTTGCCTTCTATTTCGCAGTGAGCCTCATGGAATTTATCAAAATTCGCGGTGCGCGTACCCATAACCTGAAAAACATCTCGCTGGATATTCCGCGCAATCAGCTAGTGGTAATTACCGGCTTGTCCGGTTCCGGCAAGTCTTCGCTGGCTTTTGATACTTTGTATGCGGAAGGGCAGCGTCGTTACGTGGAAAGCCTTTCTGCCTATGCTCGTCAGTTCCTAGCGCGCATGGATAAGCCGGACGTGGACTTGATCGAGGGTCTGTCACCTGCCATTTCCATCGAGCAGAAATCCACCAGCCATAACCCGCGTTCCACGGTAGGAACGGTGACGGAGATTCACGATTATCTGCGCCTGCTGTATGCACGCGCCGGCGATCCTGAATGCCCGGAACACGGCATCAAGCTGGAAGCGCAAACAGTCAGTCAGATGGTGGATAGTGTGCTGAAACTGCCGGAAGATACCAAGCTGATGATATTGGCGCCTGTGGTAGCCAATCGTAAGGGTGAGCAGGCGGATCTGTTTGACGAGTTGAAGGCGCAGGGATTTGTGCGCCTGCGTGTGGATGGCAAGATTTACGAAATGGACGCGCTACCCACACTAGGAAAAACCACAAAACACAACGTGGATGTCGTGGTGGACCGCCTGAAAGTACGCGAGGACCTGAAACAGCGCATTGCCGAGAGCTTTGAGACCGCCTTACGATTAGCAGATGGCAAAGCGATCGCGCTTGAGATGGATGCTGACAAGGAGCACCTGTTCTCAGCCAAATTTGCCTGTCCGGTGTGTGATTACTCACTGGCAGAACTGGAGCCGCGTTTGTTCAGTTTCAACAACCCGATGGGTGCATGTCCAACGTGTGATGGTTTGGGGCAGGTGACGTTTTTCGATCCCAAAAGGGTGGTTGCGTTTCCGCATCTGTCTTTGGCCAGCGGTGCCATCAAGGGCTGGGATAAGCGCAACCAGTTCTATTTCCAGATGCTGCAAAGTCTGGCGCAGCATTACAATTTCGATATCGAGCAGCCGTTCGAGAAGTTGCCGGAGGAAATTCAAAAGATATTATTGAACGGTTCCGGGCGTGAGCAGATTCCCTTCCGTTATCTGAACGAGCGCGGCACGTTCTTCAGCCGTGCGCACAGTTTTGAAGGGATCCTGAATAACCTGCAACGCCGCTACCGTGAAAGCGACAGCATGGCGGTGCGCGAAGAGCTGGCCAAATATATCGGCAGCAGCCATTGCCCGGATTGCGCGGGCACCCGTTTGCGACGCGAGGCAAGGCACGTCAAAGTGGGTGGGCAAAATATCCATCAGGTATGTGAAGTACCGTTAAAGCAAGCGCTTAATTTCTTTGAAAATCTGAATTTAAGTGGACAAAAGCTGGCAATTGCAGACAAAATCGTTAAAGAGATCGAAAGTCGCCTCAAGTTCCTGACGAATGTCGGGCTGGATTATCTGTCTCTTTCGCGTTCTGCCGAGACATTGTCTGGGGGTGAGGCGCAGCGTATCCGGCTTGCCAGCCAGATCGGTAGCGGGTTGACCGGTGTGATGTATGTGCTGGACGAGCCGTCGATTGGTCTGCATCAGCGCGATAACGATCGTCTGCTGGATACACTTAAGCGCTTGCGGGATATCGGCAATACCGTGATTGTGGTCGAACATGATCAGGATGCCATCATGGCGGCAGACTTTGTGATCGATATCGGGCCAGGAGCAGGTGAACACGGTGGCCAAATCGTGGCGGAAGGCACGCCTGCACAGATACAGGCCAGTGCAAATTCACTGACCGGCCAATATCTGAGTGGCAAGAAGCAGATTCGCTACAAGCATGCGCGCACACCGTATGACGCTAAGCGAGTGCTCACTTTGAAGGGTGCGACAGGCAATAATCTGCGCCAAGTCTCCGTGCAGATTCCAGTTGGGTTGCTGACCTGCATCACCGGTGTGTCCGGCAGCGGCAAGTCCACCTTGATCAATGATACGTTGTATCGCGCTGTTGCGCAGCATTTGTACGGCAGCAGTACGGAGCCTGCACCGTTCGAGGCGATTGAAGGTCTGGAATTCTTCGACAAGGTCGTGGATGTGGACCAGAGCCCGATCGGCCGTACGCCGCGCAGCAACCCGGCGACTTATACGGGTTTGTTTACCCCGATACGGGACCTGTTCGCTTCCGTACCGGAAAGCCGTGCACGTGGCTATGGGCCGGGAAGGTATTCGTTCAATGTAAAAGGCGGACGCTGCGAGGCATGCCAAGGGGATGGCGTGATTCGGGTAGAGATGCACTTCCTGCCAGATGTTTACGTGCCATGTGACGTTTGCAAGGGGCATCGTTACAACCGCGAGACGCTGGAGATTCAGTTCAAAGGCAAGAACATCCACGAGATTCTGGAGATGACGGTTGAACAGGCGCATGAGTTCTTCAGCGCGCAGCCGGTAATCGCACGCAAGCTCAAGACCTTGCTGGAAGTCGGCCTAGGCTATATCACACTGGGTCAAAGCGCCACGACACTAAGCGGCGGTGAGGCGCAGCGCGTCAAGCTGGCTCTGGAGCTAAGCAAGCGAGATACCGGGCGTACGTTATACATTCTGGATGAGCCGACGACAGGATTGCATTTCGCTGATATCCAGCTGCTGCTGGATGTGATTCATCGGCTGCGGGACGCCGGGAATACCATCGTGATCATCGAGCATAATCTGGATGTCATCAAAACGGCAGACTGGATAATCGACATGGGGCCAGAGGGCGGTGATGGTGGGGGTATGGTGGTGGCGGAAGGTATGCCTGAGCAAGTGGCGAAGCACCCGACTAGCTACACCGGCAAATACCTCAAGCCGATGCTGTAAGTGGGCAATCAGGCTTAGCGCACATTCATTGCAAACGGCATCGGCCTGTAAGTCAGATGGTATGCGGTTCGCAGGCGGGTTGCCTGCCTAATGAAATCATACGTAATAAGCGTAAGCAAAAATTGCCAGCATCATTAGGGCAATGATGAGTTTGGCAATCATGGCTACAACGAATCCAAATCCAGCTGCCAAGCCTACAGAGGCTGCGCGTTGTGTGTCACGATGCGCCATGATTTCACCGACAGCAGCGCCGATGATTGGGCCGACAATCAGACCGACAATGCCCAATGGCAAGCCGAGCAAACTGCCGATGACGGTTCCCCACAGTGCTTGTGGGCAGGCGCCGGCGCGTTTGGCTGTGAACAATGATGCGAAGAAATCCACCGCCCATGCCAAAAGAGCCAATACGCCAAGGATGATCAAGGTCATCGTGCTGATGCGGGTGAAATCATCGATCCACGCGGCGAGCAGCATGCCTCCGAATAATAATGCCACGCCAGGCAATACAGGCAGCACCATGCCCATCAGCCCAAGGGCCATCAATAATATCGCTGACAGCCAAAGCCATTCCATCTTAAATCTCCGTTAGGGAATTTCTACTACAGGCATGCCGCGCTGAATGTTATTGATGCGGCGATTTAAAAAGCGTGTGTTGCGGTGGTCATCATAAAAGCGCGGGTTAGGTACCATCGCAGCAAGTTTGGCGGCTTGCCAACTATTCAGGTTGGCGGCGCTGGTTTTATAGTAGTGCCGTGCGGCAGCTTCTGCTCCGAAAACCCCATTGCCCCACTCGATGACATTTAAATAGATTTCCAGGATCCTACGTTTGCTTAGTGTTTTTTCCAGCATGACGGTGATAATCGCTTCCTGGCCTTTGCGCCAAGGAGTGCGTTTGCTGCTCAAGAACAGGTTTTTTGCCAATTGCTGGCTAATGGTGGAACCGCCTGCAACGACCTTGCCTTTTTTCAGGTTTTTCTCGTAGGCCTTTCTGATGCCTTCCCAGTCAAACCCTTCATGATCGTTAAAACGCGCATCTTCTGCTGCAATGATGGCCCGTTTCAAATGGGGAGAGATTTTTCCATAATCCACCCATTTATGTTTCAACTCAGCTTCAGGTTTCTTTTCCTGAATGATTTCCAATCGGTCCTCCATGAATGCGCTGGAATGTGGGTTGAACTTGATCCACCAGACAATGTGCAGATAAATCCACAGCTGGTATAGCAGAATAAGCGTAACCGCCCCAAGAACGATGCGCCAGAACCAGCTTTTTGGGATGACTTTCATGGGGTGTTTAGCGGATGAGTTGACGCAATTCTGTTAATACGGGTAAGGTATCCGGTCTTACATTACGCCAGATAGTGAACGCTTCTGCGGCTTGTTCGACCAGCATGCCTAGACCGTCGGCAACGCGAGCGCCAGCATTCCTGGCTTGTGTCATGAAAGGCGTTTTGCGGCCATACATCATGTCGTAAGCGAGGGTGTTTTTGCTAAATACGACGTCGGGTATTGGCAGCGCGCTGTCTGTCAGCCCGGCGGAAGTAGCGTTGATGATCACATCAAAGGGCTTGTCCAAG
>JAKOWL010000094.1 GCA_029781535.1 Pseudomonadota bacterium | reverse complement strand
TAAAGATGTAACAATCTGCATTTTCTTAAACAGACTATTAATTTTGGGTGAGGCTCTCCAGGAAGCAAGGTAAATAAATTGGGCGAAAAGCATTCCGGTTATAAATCCCACAATGGGAGAAACAAACAGGTAAGCGATTACTTTGAGAACACCAGCCAATTGGATCTGTTGAAAACCGGCACCAGCTGCCACTGCACCAATCAGGCCACCAACCAATGCGTGCGAAGAACTGCTGGGTATTCCCAGAAGCCAGGTAACCACATTCCAGATAATGGCACCCAAAAGCGCTGCAATTACCATGTACACGTTCAAATACTCAACTGCAACTATATCATGCCCAATGGTGTTTGCCACCGCAACACCAAAAATAAAGGGTCCACAAAACTCGGCTATCGATGTAATGATTAACGCGATTTGGGGTCGGATGGCTCTTGATGAAATCATGGTAGCAACCAGGTTGCATGAGTCATGGACCCCGTTAAGAAAAGCAAAACCAATTGCCAAAATAAATAGCGGAATCATTAATGGTGCCATACGTATGCCTTTATGTTGTTTTTACGACGATATCGGCGAGGACATTGGCAGCTTCGTCGCCCCGGTCGGCTGCATTGCTCAGGTGACGGTACACCTCACGCAGCTTCATCACTTTAATCACGCCTTTGACGTCGGCAACATCTTTAAACATGTCCGCCAGGGCTTCGCGGTAAAGTTTTTCGACCTTGTTTTCGATCTTTTTTGCACGCTGCGCATGCTCGCCGGCAACGCCGGGGTGGTCCTGCAGGCATTCGACCGCTTTAAGAATTTCAAAGGTCACATCCCGCAAGTAGGCGGATATCTGCAGCATATAATCCGTCGGTTTGATCTTGAAGATGACGATTTCGCTCATCGTGCTGTAGGCATAGTCGATCACGTCATCGATGGCACGCGAAAGTGCAAAAATATCTTCACGGTCGAAAGGCGTGATGAAGGTGCGGTTCAATTCGTCAATCAATATGCGGCGGGCTTCATCGGCCTCTTTTTCTTTGATCGTGAGTTGCTCAGCCAGTGATTGGTCGGGATTGGCCAGGTAAGCGTTCAATAAATCCATGCCTTCCAGGGTCAGTG
>JAKOWL010000093.1 GCA_029781535.1 Pseudomonadota bacterium | reverse complement strand
CTACCGTATAATTAATTGAATAATATCATCATTTTTTATAAATTCCAGTTTAATATTTTTAGCCGTCATTTCTGGTAAAACGCTTTATGTATGAAATCCTCTTACTTGTTCTGCTGGCCGCCCTTGCATGGTTCTGGCTGGACAGTATTTCCAAGCGCGAAATCGCCATCGCCATTGGCCGTCAGCTCGCACAACGCTGCCATTTGCAGCTGCTGGATGATACAGTCGCTTGTTCAAAGCTAGGACTCGGACGTGACCCGCGCGGCCATATGCAGATTACTCGTCATTACACGTTTGAGGTAAGCGCCAGCGGTGCAGACAGGTTGCCTTGCTATCTGCAGCTACTTGGCAATCAATTGCAGAACTGGCACATCCCGCCTTACTACGCGCCAATCCAATAGCAAATGAACTACATTGGTCGATTTGCGCCATCTCCCACCGGCCCGCTGCATTTTGGCTCCCTGATTGCTGCCGTTGCCAGCTACTGCGATGCCCAGGCCAATAACGGCAAATGGCTAGTGCGCATGGAAGACCTGGACAAGCCACGCGAAATGGCAGGTGCTGCGAATAGCATCCTCAAAACACTGGAAGCCTTTGGCTTTAGCTGGGACGGCGAAATCATGTATCAAAGCCATCGCATGGATGCCTACGAAAGCGCTTTGGAGTCGCTCAGGCGACAAGGAGTAATCTATCCCTGCACCTGTAGCCGCAAGGAGATTGCCGATTCAGCCACTTCGACCGGCATCGAAGGAGCCATCTACCCGGGAACCTGTTTGAAGCATGCCACGCAAGCCAATATTCATGCGGCTCTCAGGGCAATGGTACCAGATGAGAGCATCACTTTCCATGACCAGATTCAAGGCATAATCTCCCAGAACCTGGCGAGGGATATCGGCGATTTCGTGGTAAAGCGCGCGGATGGTTTGTTTGCCTACCAGCTTGCAGTCGTCGTAGATGACGCAGAACAAGGTATAACGCATATCGTGCGGGGGTCTGACCTGATAGACTCCACCTCACGGCAAATCTTCCTGCAACGCTTGCTTGGCTACCAGACTCCGCGTTATGCGCATGTGCCGGTTGCTGCGAATGCGAATGGCGAGAAACTCAGCAAGCAGACAATGGCGAAAGCCATCATGCCGGGAGTTGCATCCAACCTGTTATTTGAGGCGCTGACTTTTTTAGGCCAGCAGCCGCCTGCAGTAATAAAAAACGCCACAACAAGCGATGTGTGGCGTTGGGCGTTTGCTCACTGGCAGCTAAACAACGTGCCCAAGCTGCGCAGGATCATCATCGAAGATTAGAACTCGAATTCCACCTGCATACGCAAAGTATTATCTGGTGCCGCTTCACTGACTCCCAGCAGCCATGCGGCATTGTAGGCAATCTTGTAGTGGTTGCTGAGTTTGAACTTGCCGAATACCGCCGGGCCCATGCGGTGGTTCTGTTCATTATGATTTTCCCAATGATCCCACTCACCCATCTCGCCCATGCCCTGCATACCGAACTCGAACTCAGGCAGCCAGCGGTACTTGACTTGCCACTGATACCCCATCTCAGTTACGTCTACCGTATCCTTGCCACCATACTTGTGCTCGAACAAGACATTCCCATTCAATTGGACTTTACCAATCTCTTTCTGGAATAACGGGCCAACTTTAAGTTCCCAAGGTGCATCGTTGTTATTGAGCGGTGCTTCGATTTCCGTGATCAAGCCAACATCCACGAAATACTTTCCGGTTTCCGTCAGTTGAAACTTGTTCTCCCACTCTGCCAGGCTCAAGCGGTCGCTGCCTTCACGCTCGCGCTTGAAATACACCTCGGAGAACCAGAAATCGTTGACACCATAACCAAAGCCTATTGTGCCTTGCTGCCTACGCGTACCGTCTGCTTCTTTCGCAGTGCCATATTTAAAGTCGATTTCGCGCTCGCCTTTTTCCACGGTCGGCGTGTATACATAATCTGCCGGGCCTGCAAATGCCTGGCTGACACATAATACGCCAACGCCAAACAGTAACCTGCTAGTTAGATTTAGAGAGAACTTCATGATCAAGCTTTTCCTTTGATTGAGATAAGATTTCCTTTTTGTGTTTGGTGAACTGCATACCGATGCTGATGGCAGCAACCACCACGATATAGAACAAGACTTGCAATCCAGCTGGGCGCGCATCATAGCCAATCAGGCCGTGCAGCAAGGTACCCAAGACACCTTGCTGTGAAATCAAGGCTGAGGAATCCCATAACGGGTCGCCCAAGCTTGGCAACACATCCGCCTGTATCAGGAACTTGGCCGCTTGCGACGCAAGCCCTGCCGCCAGCAACAATACCAGCGCACTGGTCGCCTTGAAGAACCAGCGCAATGGCACTTTCACAAGACCCTCGTATAAGATATATCCCAGAACTACCGCTGCAATGAGTCCGATTGCGCCACCAAACAGCATCGATGCTATGCCGCTACTAGTTGCAATCCCGTATAGGAACAACACTGTCTCCGAGCCCTCACGCAACACAGCCAACCCGACCACCATCAGCAGGACCGAGCATTCACTGCGCCCTTCGCGGATATTGGCACCGACTTGATGCGCATGCTGCGCCAATTCTGCACCATGGATTGCCATCCATATGTTATGCCATGCCAGCATCAGCACGGCTGTGCCTAATATTGCAGCATTGAACAACTCCGGCCCGACACCATCTGCCAAATTCGCAATCACGTCCGTAGCAGCAGCCACCAGGCCTGCGCCCAGCAGACCCGCCAGTAAACCTGCCAGAATCCATCGCTTGTTCCCGGGCAAGCTGCGTGTTGCCGCCGCAATGATGCTGATGATCAGCGCCGCTTCCAGCGCTTCACGAAACACGATGATGACAGTTGAAAACATATGATGTCCTTTAACTCTTACAATCTATTTCGCGATGATGACGCCCTGTGCAGTAGCCTCATTGAATTCACCGAAGTACTTATAAGTGCCAGCATTCAATGGGCCGATATAGATAACAGCACTACTGTTCGCGCCAATGATCTTCTCGCGATTCAATGAATGACTCTCGAATTCTTCCGGCGTGGCATCTTTATTCTGTACTTGCAACTTTATCTTTTTGCCGGCCGGAACTGTCAACTCAGCCGGTTCAAACTTGTGGTCTTTGATCACCAACCTGTACTCATCTTCTACGGCAAATGCCACAGCTGGTAGTAACAAAATCAATATTAATAACCTTTTCATGCAAGACTCCAAATTTAAGTACAACTGAATGATAATCGTTATCATTTATATTTTCAACATATTTTTAAAAAATAGATTGGGAATTTAGCTATTGTGGTTTTATTAACGAAATGGCGCCGTTATTTGGCGCATTGACGTACGCGTTCGAACAGGCAAATAGCTGCAGCAGTCGCGGCGTTAAGTGATTCCAGACGCGCATCGGTGGGGATACTGACTCTGCAAGTTGCGGCATCGATGGTTTCCGCTTGCAATCCTGCGCCCTCGTTGCCTATCACGAACGCAGTAGGCGATGTAAGGTCCAGTGCATAAAGGGAATCGCCATTCAATGTCGTGGCGAACACATTTCCGGGAAAATCCTGCATGACTTGTGGCAAATCAGCGCCTTCAATCACAGTCAGATGAAATTGCGCACCTTGCCCGCCACGCAAAGCTTTGGGCGACCACACATCCGTGCAGCCTTTGGAGCAATAAACGGCATCTACTCCCGCCCCAAGCGCGGTACGCAGCATGCTGCCCAGATTGCCTGGATCCTGAATATTCTCCAGCATCAAGGAAAATTGCGGCCTTTCTGGCGGTAAAATCTGTGGAATCTCGATAACAGCCAGAATCCCGGTGCTGCTGGCTACCGGTGTCAGTTCCGCAAACATCAGGGTCGGCAGCATCACCGTGCTTAAGTGCTCCAGTTGCTGCATCAGGGCCGTTGCCTCGGCGCTGCTCTTGCCTTCCGGAATCACCAGGCTTACCGGTTCACCAAGCGCATGAAGATAACTCTCTATTAAATGCACGCCATCCAGCAAGGTCTTATTTTCACGGCTGCGTTCACGGGAAGAATCCGCAAGCCTTTTCAACTGTTTGAAAATCGGGTTATCGCGCGAGGTGATGTGTTTGAATGCCATGTTGGCATTCTAGCGCAAATACACTTGTACCCTGCCAAAAATCGGCGTAGATTGGCGCATGCAACACTCATCAATAACATTTAATAATACATTCGAGGAGGCATCAAATGTCGTTAACAAAACGTGCACTTGCAGAACTGATTGGGACCTTTTGGCTGGTGATGGGCGGATGCGGCAGCGCTGTACTGGCTGCAGGCATCCCGGATCTAGGCCTAGGTTATTTGGGAGTTTCACTGGCTTTTGGCTTAACGGTGGTCACAATGGCCTATGCCATTGGTCACATCTCAGGCTGTCATCTTAACCCTGCCGTCTCTATTGGCCTGGTCGCTGGCGGACGCTTCAAAGCATCAGAACTGCCACATTACATCATCGCACAAGTAGTAGGAGCCATTTTGGCTGCTTCAGTCATTTATTGTATCGCCAGCGGGCAGGAAGGCTACCAACTCGGTGGTTTTGCCTCCAATGGCTATGGCGAAGCTTCGCCGCACGGGTATGCGCTACATGCTGCATTCGTGTGCGAAGTGGTGATGACCGCCGTATTCCTGTTCATCATTATGGGTGCCACCGATAGCCGCGCACCAGCAGGCCTGGCACCGCTTGCCATTGGCCTGACCTTGGCACTCATCCACATGGTCAGCATCCCGGTCACCAACACATCGGTAAATCCGGCACGCAGCACCAGCCAGGCAGTGTTTGCAGGTGGCATTTATTTGCAGCAATTATGGCTGTTCTGGGTTGCACCGATTTTGGGCGGCGTGATTGGTGCCAAGGTATACAATCTGGTCGCTGAAAACTAAATTTCCTGTAATAAAAAATGGACAAAAAGCCTTGCAAACATGCAAGGCTTTTTTATTTGCAAATCAAAAAGTTAAGGACTAATATAGTCTATATGGAGGAGGTCACCATTAACTAACAATTAAGAAAGGAGACCGTCATGGCTAAAGAACTCTTTAATAACGGCCATCATGTCTGTGTAGTGTTCAACGACCTGACCGAGAAAGCGGGCAGCGAGGCTGTCCAGTCCAACCAATTCCTTATCGTGACTGACGGCCACGGTGCGCTTATCGATCCAGGCGGCAATATGACCTATAACGCACTGATGATGGCGATGGGCAAATACTTCAACTTTCGCAAACTGGAATTCATCCTCGCCTCACATCAAGACCCTGATATCGTCGCTTCCATCAACAAGTGGATGGTGGGCACAGAATGCAAAGTACTGGCTCCTGCGGTTTGGGAGCGCTTCCTGCCACATTTCTGCGGAGTAGGCAACACCGACAACCGCATCATCGGCATCCCGGACAGTGGCATGGATGTTCAATTGGGCAACACGGTGATTAAAGCCATCCCCGCGCACTTCCTGCATTCCGAGGGCAATTTCCAATTCTACGACGTTGCCAGCAAGATCCTGTTTTCTGGCGACTTGGGTGCCTCACTGGTTCCGCCCGACTTGGCAGCCGAACCGGTCACCAACTTCGAAGCACACCTGCCCGCCATGCTGCCGTTCCATCGGCGCTATATGACATCCAACAAGGCATGCCGCTTCTGGGCCAATATGGTACGCAAACTGGACATCGACTCTATCGTGCCGCAGCATGGCCGTCCGTTCATCGGCAAGCAAATGGTCAACCAGTTCATTTCATGGGTGGAAAACCTCGAATGCGGTATTGACCTGATGACACAAGACAATTACCAAATCCCCTGAATATAAAGTCGGCAATACTTTAAAAAGCTCGCAATAAGGTGTGCGGGCATTTTTTATTTTGTGCTTTCATTCAAATTCTGCCTAAAGCCATTACAATCGGACTAAACAACCAAAGGAAAACCTCATGATTGATGGTTTAGTACAGATTTTTATCTGGCAGGGCTTGGGCGAACTGGTCTCCAGGTTCCTGCTGCCCAACATCCCCGGCCCTGTCATCGGGCTGATACTGCTGGTCGCATACCTGGTTTTTAAAGGCGAGGTCAGTG
>JAKOWL010000079.1 GCA_029781535.1 Pseudomonadota bacterium | reverse complement strand
CAATATGAGTTTTGCACGTAACTCATTCGCTAACCTGCTAGGTGGTGCAGTGCCGGCTATTGTGATGTTGGTGACCACGCCTTATATGTTGTGGAAACTGGGAGCTGTCGATTATGGGTTGCTGACACTTATTTCAGCCATCGTAGGGTATTTTTCGTTCATTGATATCAATCTGACTGCGGGTTCTATTAAATATGTCGCGCAGTTTCGTGCCTGTGGCGACATTGAGCGAGAGTCTCAAACCATTGTACTGGGGATTATCATCTATGCTGCGATTGGCATATTCGGCGCTGCAACTTTGTTTGCTTTTGCGATTCCATTGTCATCTGGCCTATTCAGCATCCCACTAGAGCATCAGGGCGAGGCAGTTCGTTGTCTGCAGGTCGCATCACTTGGTTTTGCATTCGGCCAGTTGCAGCAATATTTTAACAGCCTACCTCAAGCGATCCAACGGTTTGACCTCACTGCAAGATTTGAGGCCATATTCGGTACTCTGGTACCTATATTTTCTGTTGTCATACTTTGGCAAGGAGGCGGCATTTACGAAATGCTGCTGTTGCGTGTGGCCTCCAGTGCTTTGCACACGTTGGTATTAGTGATTGTATGCCGTCGATTGTTTGCTGAGTTTCGGTTCGGCTTGCCTTGCCGTGCCTTGACACGCACTGTGATGTCATTTTCCGGTTTTTCCTATCTCAGCAAGATCGCTGCGCTTACCTATGCACATGCCGACCGGCTTATCATTGGTGCCTTTCTCGGGATGGAGGCGGTAACGCTATATAGTGTTCCGGCGACAGTCATTAACCGATTCCTTGGAATCACATTTCGATTATCTAGCGTCATCTTCCCTACCTCAAGTGCGCTTGCTGAGCATGGGGATTGGTCGCGTCTAAAAGCCCTTTACTTCGAAGGTTCGCGATACATGGTGTACCTTAACGGCGCTATCGTATTAACGATCCTTTTGTTCTCAAAGGAAATCCTGCATTACTGGATTGGACCTGTCATTGCTGAACAAGGTTGGGTGATTCTGACGCTGATCGGCCTTGCCATTCTGGTCGATTCTTTGACAAACATTCCATCGATGGTGAATGACGGCCTTGGTCATTCAAGAATCAGCGGTTTGTTTGCCATCGGGCGTGCTTTGCTGGCGCTGGCCCTCACCTG
>JAKOWL010000074.1 GCA_029781535.1 Pseudomonadota bacterium | reverse complement strand
GCTGCCGGCATCAAACTGCCAATTGGGTCCGCCTGGTACGTCCCTCTGGAGGAAGGCCGCCGCGTTGAGGCGGAAGTGGTCGGGTTTGATGGAGAGAAACTATTGCTGATGCCGCAAAGCAGCGTAGATGGCATTGTCCCAGGCGCTAAAGTGTTTGCCCTTAATGTGGCAGATGCGTTGCCAAAACCGCATCATGACAATCCTCCGCGTAGAAGGGTTTCAGACCGTGCCCGCCATTTGCCAGTCGGTTATGAATTGCTGGGGCGTGTCGTGGATGGGGCAGGAAACCCGTTAGATGATTTAGGAAAGATCGTCACCAGTCAAAGTGCACCTTTAAGTGCCAGAACCATCAATCCATTGACGCGGGCACCGATTGAAGAAGTGCTGGATGTGGGTGTACGTGCTATTAATGCCATGCTTACGGTTGGCCGTGGGCAGCGCATGGGTCTGTTCGCAGGGTCCGGTGTGGGTAAGAGCGTGCTGTTAGGTATGATGGCGCGTTATACCACTGCTGACGTAATCGTCGTCGGTTTGATCGGTGAGCGTGGACGCGAGGTGCAGGAGTTTATCGAACATATCCTGGGGGCGGAAGGGCTGGCCCGTTCCGTCGTGGTGGCTGCGCCGGCGGACGCGCCTGCCTTATTAAGGCTGCAAGGTGCCAACTATGCGACTACGATTGCAGAATTTTTCCGCAATCAAGGGAAAAATGTGTTGCTGATCATGGATTCTTTGACTCGATACGCGATGGCGCAGCGTGAGATTGCCTTGGCAATTGGCGAGCCGCCTGCGACGAAAGGCTATCCGCCATCCGTGTTTGCCAAACTGCCTGCATTGGTAGAACGCACCGGAAACGGCAAACGCGGTGAAGGCTCGATCACGGCCTTTTATACTGTGCTGACAGAAGGGGATGACCAACAGGATCCGATTGCAGATGCCGCACGTGCGATACTGGACGGGCATATCGTATTGAGCCGCAGCCTGGCTGAGAGCGGGCATTATCCTGCAATTGATATCGAGCAATCCATCAGCCGTGCGATGCATAACATTACCAACCCAGAGCATTTGAAACTGGCGCTCAGGCTGAAACAATTGAATGCGAAATATTCCAAGAGCGTGGATTTGATCAACGTAGGGGCTTATGAGCCGGGAAGTGATGCCATACTCGACGAGGCGATTGCGAAGCATGACCAGATTGCTGCGTTCTTGCAGCAGGATATCAATGAGCAGTCAGATGTGATGCAAAGCATACAGCAGCTTGCAGGCGTGCTTTATAGTTGATTCGTGAGCAGTGAATGGCGTCATCTTCAGTCTTACATACATTGATTGAACTAGTCGAGAAGGAACTTGAACAGGCAGGTCAGAACCTGGCACTGGCAAATCGGGCACTGATGGATGCGGAAGAAAAAGGCAACATGCTGCGTGATTATCGACAGGATTACTTGAGTAATTTGACCAAACAGATGGAAAGAGGACTGACCCTGGAAGTGCATCAGAATTACCAGAATTTTCTGAACAAGCTGGAGCAGGCGATCCGGGGGCAAGAAGAAGTTATTCTGTCTGCGCGTTATCAGGTTGAGAAGGAACGTGCTGTCTGGCAGGAGGCGCAGCGTAAAAAGCTTTCTTATGAGGTGCTGGTCAAGCAAAAGCAGAAAAAGGAACATTTGTCTGCTCTGAAAAAAGATCAAAAGCTGATGGATGAATATGCGATGCGTATTAAACGCAAAAAACATGGATGAATGAATAATTAACCGGGATTGAATATCGTGCAAAATTTACCATTGTTGGTGACTCCAAATACACCACCCAAGCAAACAGTAACTACGGCTGCGTCGGATGCTAAATCTATCGAGCAAAACGGTGATTCGTTCAAGCAGGTGTTAACCAGACAGGTTGAATCAAATTCAAAAGATAAGCAGCCAGTTCAGGATAACACTCAACAATCTCATGCACAGGCACAGCAAACACAATCCAACAGTGTTTTGGTCGAGAACTACAATGTTGATGCTGTTAATCCTGAAACGATGATTGAGATGGTGGACAAAGGAAATGCATTAACAGGTGCGGAACTGAAGCAAGCTAAATCTGCGAAAAAGATTGATCTAACTGAGGATGCACAAGAGAAAAATACCACAGATGAGACAATCGCGATGCCTCCGGCCATGCTGATTCAGCAGATAGTCAATATTGGTGCAGCACCCAAAGAGAGTGCTACAGAAGGCAGCACTACCACATTGCCAACTGATGTTGCGATTACAGAAGTCAGTGCACAAAAATCCAAAGCAATCGATTTTGGTGTTCCCATGGCAAAAGGCCAGAAAATGGTATTGCAGGAGGATAATGGAGCTATCGCTACTGACAAGAAACTAACGGAAACGAATTTACAAGTGGTCGCAAAGGACGAAAAGGTTATAAAGGGTGAGCAGGGTTTTGCTGCCAAGTTGGCCGATAGTGCGGCAGTATTGCATGACCAATGGCAAGGCAGGCTGGAACAGATTGCTCCGAACAAAGTGGCTACGGAGCCCCCAGTATCGTTAGTGCCAGCTGCAGTGACGGCAACGCAGGCGCTGATGCAATCAGGCGCAGTCCAAATGCAGTCTGGTAGCTCAAATGTCATCGATGCTTATCCGGGTAAAGCTGGATGGGATCAAGCAATCAGCCAGAAAGTAGTATGGATGGTTGGCGCTACAGAACAGTCTGCCACATTGACCTTGAATCCACCGGATCTTGGCCCGCTGCAGGTGGTGATTAATGTCAACAATGAAAAGGCTGACACGACATTTATCTCCGAGAACCCTGAAGTCAGGAAAGCCCTGGAAGATGGTATCCCGGCTTTGCGTGATTTGATGAATCAGGCTGGTGTGCAGCTAGGGCAGGCCAATGTCAGTACCGGAAGTCAGCAGCAAGAGTTCCAGCACGCTGAAAAAGCACGAGCAATCGCTCAGTCAAAGAACATGGGAACCTCGCGGGAAACTGAGCCTCAAGTGACATCTGCAATAGCACGTGTCAAAAATGGGTTGGTGGATACATTCGCTTGATAATGTTCTCATCCGCTTGTCGTTGATTTCACATTTCCCAGATATGTAGGACAGATACCTACAAGAAGTGAGAATTAGCGGTTTTCCGTCCGTTTGTTTCATGATTCCCATTTAAAAAAATCATGTAAATTAGCAACATAGGACTATTAGTTAAAGCTGATAGTTAATTAATTTATCTGGAATTAAGTGGAGAACATCATGGTTGCAAATATCAGCATGGATGAGATTATCAACAGCGAGATGGTGGCAAAAGAGCTTAAAGTGATTTCCGCCAACTTGAACAATATGACCAAAGAATACAACGAGGCTGAATTCAAGTGCCATAAACTGCGCCAGTTTCGTCAGGAATATATGGACCGTTACAACGACGAAATGAAACAGTACGTCGATGAAGAAGGCCATCGCGGCTTCAAGAGTTTTTTCGCAAGACTAGATGTGGTGATCTATGAGCAGCAGGAAATCATCGACAGCCTTAGACGTCAACTAGCCATCCAACGCCAGCTTTGGCAGGAATGCAAACAAAAGGAACTTTCCGTTGAGTTCCTGGCTGAACTTCCAGAGACATTGGCCTTGGCTTAAAGATTTTCAACTCCAGCGTCGATACATCGAATATTGCAAATTAACAGGTTTTTCCCTGTTTGTTTTGGTCATTGGTAATAAGGGGTTTCTTCGATAATGAGCTTGTTCGTTGATAAAATTTGAGCATAGAAGGGTTAGAAATTGGTTTCCAGAACAATCCCAGTCGCAGAGCTCAGGAGCTTGCTGGCAGCGGTTTCAGACCACGGAAGGCAGCATCTTATCGAAGTTGAGGCAGATTTGATGCAAACGGCTTTCTTGTTGTCTGAAGCGATTGAAAAGCTAGGAGATAGCTTCATGAAAATTCATGAGGCAGTCGCGATACAACAGGCAGAGATCGATTCACTGCTTGCAGAAGCCAATCTTCCTGAAAAATATCGCCAGGAAATCACTAAATATCGGGAAAAAATTGCCGATAACGTAAATGCAGCCATTACGGGCTTGCAGTTTCAGGATATGACCAGTCAGCTTATTACCAGAACAATCAATCGTGTCAATGGATTGCAGGATTCATTGAGCGCATTAGCCATGCATGGCGAGGAAATGGATCCCGACCATGAGCATGAGGAAATAGCGCGATTGTTGGACGCTATGAGTGCAAATTTAAGCGCACGCAATGATGTGATGAAACACGCGTTGCGTAAGTCAGTGACTCAAAAAGATATGGCTTCTGGTGATGTGGAGTTGTTTTAGCTCGCGTACTAGTGATCGAGCGCAGGGTTTAGAAACTATTTAATTCAAAAAGCGAGATAAAAAAGATGGCAAAGACAATTTTAGCGGTAGATGACTCTGGTTCTTTGAGACAAATGGTCGCTTTCAGTCTAAAGGCAGCTGGATATGACGTGGTGTCTGCTGTGGATGGTCAGGATGGATTGAACAAGGCCAAGGAAAAAACCGTGGACCTGGTGCTGACTGACCAGAACATGCCAATCATGGATGGCCTGACCTTGATTAAGAATCTACGCTCATTAGCCAGTTATCAAAAGGTGCCTATCTTGATGTTGACCACTGAGTCCAGCGATGAGATGAAAGCCAAGGGTCGTGCTGTGGGTGCAAATGGCTGGTTGGTAAAACCATTCGACCCAAAGAGATTGATTGAAGTTGTACAAAAAGTCATTGGTTAACGCTTAACCAGCATTTACGTAAACACATAAAGCATAAACAGGTACGGGGTACAACAATGTCTGTTGATATGAGTCAATTTTACGAGGTCTTCTTCGATGAATCGGAAGAGCTCCTTGCAGAAGCCGAACGCTTATTGCTGCAATTAGATATCGAAAATCCGGATGCGGAAGATTTGAATGCAATCTTCCGCGCAGCACATTCTATCAAAGGTGGTGCAGCCACCTTTGGCTTTATGGATATGGCAGAAATCACCCATGTGCTGGAGAACCTGCTGGATAAAATCCGCAAGCAGGAAATGGCGCTGACTCCTGATCATGTCGACGCGTTTCTGGCGGCAAAAGATGTGTTGAAAATGGAATTGGATGGCCACCGTCTTGGCTCAGAGGTCGATATGGGCCAGGTGGCCGAAGTGAAGAGGGTGTTGAGTTCGTTGGCTGATGCTGGTGGAGTCGAGATCAAGCCAGCGCCGGGCATGGCATCTCAACCCAAGGCTGTCGCGCCAGAGCCAGCCGTGGAGCAAGTGCCGGTTGAACGGCCTGTTGAGATAGTTTCGCAGCAAGATACAAATGCCGGTGGGATGAAAGTGTTTAAAATAACCTTGCCCAAAGTATCTGAAAAAGATGCCAACAATTTGAAAGAAGAGCTTGGCTTGTTAGGTGAGGTCGGTCTGGTCAAGCAAGAGGCCGGACATACTGTATTCGATTTGACGACCGACTCCTCGGAAGCAGACATTGTCTCAATCTGCTCATTCATTATCGATCCAAAAGATTTAGTGATCACGCAGGGTAAGGCATCATCGACTGAGGCTGCCAATACGGCTACATCTGCAAAAGTAGACGTGGCAATTCATGAAGAGGCAGGCTATGGCCTGTTTGCAGACGAATCCAAAGAGCATGTGGAAGAAGGGTATGGGTTCTTTGCCCCATTCACCCCGCATCAGGACGCGGTTAAAACGACATTGATTGGCGACGATACGCCTGTCAGCCCCGAAGCTACAGCGGCAGCGATGCCAGAATCCCAACCAGCGCCTGTCGCCGTGGAGCCGAAAGAGACAAACGCGACTCCGGCTGCGGAAAAGAAAAATCTTGGTCGCCGTGAAACAGATAAGGCTCCAGCCAGTGCAGAGACCAGCTCAATCCGTGTAGGGGTGGAAAAAGTGGATCAGCTTATCAATCTGGTGGGCGAGCTGGTGATTACACAGGCGATGATCGAACAGCGCGTCAGTATGCTCGACCCGATCGAAAACGAGGCGTTGATCAACAGTATCAGCCAATTGACACGCAATACACGGGATCTGCAAGAGTCGGTCATGTCCATCCGTATGATGCCGATGGACTTTGTATTCTCCCGCTTCCCACGCATGGTACGCGATTTGGCAGCCAAACTGGGTAAGAAAGTGGAACTGGTTACTGTTGGTGCTACCACGGAATTGGATAAAGGCTTGATCGAACGTATCGTCGACCCGCTGACCCATTTGGTCCGCAACAGTGTCGATCATGGAATCGAGACGCCTGACAAACGCAAGGCGAACAATAAATCTGAAACAGGCCGTTTGACACTTTCTGCTGCGCATAAAGGCGGCAGTATCGTTATCGAAGTCACTGATGACGGTGGCGGCCTGAATCGTGACAAGATCCTGGCCAAGGCACAGTCCAATGGCTTGCCCGTTAGCGAGAACATGACTGACAGTGAAGTGTTTAACCTGATCTTTGCACCTGGGTTCTCAACTGCTGAAGTTGTGACCGATGTTTCCGGCCGTGGCGTTGGGATGGATGTGGTCAAGCGCAACATTACTTCCATGGGCGGCACGGTAGAGATACGTTCGGCATTGGGGTTTGGCACAACGATCTCCATCTCATTGCCGCTGACACTGGCTATCCTGGATGGTATGTCAGTATCGCTCGGTCAGAATATCTATGTGGTTCCACTCAACCTGATTGTTGAAACCATGCAGCCAAGAATGGAAGACATCAAGACCGTTACCAACGAAGGCTTGATGGTGCATGTTCGTGGGGAATACCTGCCTATCATTCCGCTGTATGCCTTGTTCAAGCAGGATACCGAGATCATGCATCCGACAGAGGGCGTGCTCATCATCATCGAGGCTGAAGGCAAGAAAGCTGCGCTGTTTGTAGATGCGCTGGTCGGGCAACAACAGGTCGTTATCAAGAGCCTGGAAACCAATTTCAAGAAAATCCAAGGTGTGTCGGGAGCAACCATCATGGGCGATGGCTCGGTTGCACTGATTCTCGATGTGCCTACTGTCATCAAAATGGGACAAAACAATCTTAAAGAAGGAGTTTACCAATGAGTATCAATACTGAAGTGAGCGCGGAAAAGAATGGCGCAGGCGCCTCCATGAACGCACAGGAGTTTCTCACCTTCGTCCTCGGTGATGAGTCTTATGGTATCGACATCCTCAAAGTGCAGGAAATCCGCGGTTATGACGCCGTCACCAAAATTGCCAATACGCCGGATTTCATCAAAGGGGTCGTCAACCTGCGCGGCCTTATTGTGCCGATCGTCGATCTGCGCATCAAGTTTGGTTTGGGCAAGGTGGTGTATGACGAATTCACCGTTGTCATAATCCTGAACCTGAACGGACGTGTGGTGGGAATCGTGGTAGATGGCGTTTCCGACGTGATGAACCTGAATGACAGCCAGATCCGCAACGTGCCGGATATCGTCGCCAGCATCGATACCAAATACATCACCGGCCTGGCCACTGTGGACGAAAAAATGTTCATCCTGGTGGATATCGAGCAGTTGATGAACAGCCAGGAAATGGAGCTGGTTGACGCAGTATCGGTTCATTAAGCCCCTAGTCAGGAACGCTGAAAATTATTTTAGACAGAAAGAAATAAAATGAAGTTTTCTCTTCAAAATACTAAAGTGCGCTCGTTAATACTAGGTATCATCGGATTGGCTGTGTTAGTTGCGGCAGCGCTGACAGGGTTGGGTCTTTACGGTCTCTCCAAGTCGAATGACAATATGAAAACTGTCTATGCAGACCGCATGGTGCCAATTGACCAATTAAATAACATTGCCAGGGCGATGCTGAAAAATCGTGCGCATTTGAATGCTGCCCTCAACGAGACGCAGACGATTGTTGGTGCAGATAAAAAACCTGTACTAAGCATGAATTCAAAAAATGCTGCAGAAGAGGCGCAGTATATTGAAGAGAAGATCAAATTTATCAGTGAGACATGGAGTGCCTATAAAGCCACTTCCCAGACGCCAGAAGGAAAAGCGCTAGCGGATAATTTTGCGGCAAGCAGAGGCAAATTTGTTACTGAAATTCTAAAACCTGCAATCGTGTTGTTACGTGCCAACAATTACGAAGAATTGAAAAAACTGAATGTCCGAACACGTGACTTATATAATGCTGCTGAGAAGGATCTGAATGCATTAATCGAGCTGCAAATGTCTGAGGCTAAGGCCGAGTTTATAGCCTCAGAAGCCCGTTTTAATAATATACGACTCATCTCATTTTCAGCTTTAGGGATAGCCACTGCAATCCTGGTGTGGATTGGCATGATGATTGCAAAAGCTATTTCTAACCCATTAAAGCAAGCCATCGATGTTTTTGGAAAGGTATCGCAAGGCACATATGACACGCCAATCGAGGTCAAAGGCAGCAATGAGCTTGGTCAGGTACTGTCGTCTCTGAAGGCTACTCAAGAGAGATTAAGTGCAAACATTGCTGCCCAGCAAGAACAAGCAGAGAACTTCAAGGAGCAAGCTACTTTGTTTGAGGGGCAGTTGAATGCCATTAGCAACTCCACAGGTGTTATCGAGTTCACTATGGATGGTAAAGTCACTGCAGTGAATGATAATTTCCTGAAGGTACTTGGATACAGCCGCGAGGAAGCTGTCGGGCAGCAGCATAGTGCATTTGTCGATCCTGCTTACCGCAATAGCGTGGAGTATCGTCAGTTCTGGGAAAAGCTGAACCGTGGTGAATTCCAGGCTGGACAATTCAAGCGTGTAGGCAAGGGCGGCCGTGAAGTATGGATCCAGGCTTCCTATAACCCGATTCTATGCAAGGCCGGCAAGCCGTATAAAGTGGTGAAATACGCTACGGATATTACTGAACAAAAACTCAGAAATGCAGATTTTGAAGGGCAGATCTCGGCAATTGGCAAATCGCAGGGTGTTATCGAGCTGGGCCTGGATGGCAAAATTCTCAAGGTAAATGAAACCTACAGAAATATGCTGGGCTATACTGAGAATGAACTCGTAGGCCAGCATGTCAGCATGGTACTGGATCCAACTTTTGCCAAGAGCGCCGCCTATGCCGAGCTATGGAACAGGTTGGTGCAAGGGAGCAATGATTCAGGCCAATACAAACGTATTGCCAAAGGTGGCAGTGAAGTCTGGATTCAGGCATCTTACAACCCGATATATGACTTGAACGGTAAACCATTCAAAATTGTGAATTACACCATGGATATTACCGAGCAGAAACTGAAGGCAGCGGATAATGCAGGCCAGTTGGCTGCGATCAGTAAAATCCAGGGTGTGATTGAATTTGACCTGACCGGCAAAGTGACTGCAGTGAACGAAAACTTTGCTTCGGTAACCGGCTACAGCGAGAAAGAGATCGTGGGCAGCCACCACAGCATGTTTGTGGAAACAGCTTACAAGAACAGTCAGGAATATAAGCTGTTCTGGGACAACCTTAGAAAAGGCGAGGCGCAGATAGGCCATATCAAGCGTATCGGCAAGGGGGGCAAGGAGATATGGCTGGATGCAATTTACGCACCAATTAATGATATGAACGGTAAGCCGTTCAGAGTGGTGAAATATGCGACTGATATTACCGAACAGGTGAATGCACAGCAGGTACTTGCCAAAGCGGTGGAAGAGACGCAAGTAGTGATTCAACTGGCCAAATCTGGTGATTTGACAGACCGTGTATCCCTGCAAGGCAAGACGGGTGCGATTGCGCAGCTGTGTGAAGGCATCAATGCCTTGATGGATAAATTTACAGAAGTGGTGGTTCAGGTCAAAGAGGCAGGCGAGACTATTAATACCGCCGCGGGCGAGATTTCTACAGGCAACAATGACTTGTCCAGCCGTACCGAGCAGCAGGCATCCAGTTTGGAAGAAACCGCTTCCAGCATGGAAGAACTGGCTTCCACGGTGAAACAGAACGCCGACAACGCCAAACAAGCCAACCAGCTTGCTGCAGCGGCCTCCGGTGTGGCAGTCAAGGGCGGTGAAGTGGTGGCCGATGTAGTGAAGACCATGAGCGCCATCAACGACAGCGCCAAGAAGATCGAAGACATCATCAGCGTCATCGACGGCATCGCCTTCCAGACCAATATCCTCGCACTTAATGCAGCGGTAGAAGCCGCGCGTGCCGGTGAACAAGGCCGTGGCTTTGCCGTGGTGGCTGGTGAAGTACGCAACCTGGCACAACGTTCAGCCTCTGCAGCCAAAGAGATCAAGGAACTCATCACCGACTCTGTGAGCAAGACCGCAGAAGGCACCAAGTTGGTGGAAGATGCGGGCAAGACCATGGACGAAATTGTGTCTTCCGTACAGCGTGTGACAGATATCATGGGTGAAATATCGGCTGCATCGCAGGAACAAAGCTCAGGCATTGAACAGGTGAATACTGCCATCACCAGCATGGATGAAGTGACGCAGCAGAACGCGGCTTTGGTAGAAGAAGCGGCAGCAGCGGCAGAGTCCTTGGTAGAGCAGGCTGCCAGTTTGATGGATACTGTAAATGGATTTACTGTACGAGGTGGTAATGGGGTAGAACGCCGTGCATCGAATAGCCCAATGCGTAGGCCTGCATCCAATCGCTCTGTAGGCACATCAGCTCCGGCTAAGCCTGTATTTGCTAAAACCGGCACGGACGATGGCGATTGGGAAGAATTTTAAAACGATAAGTTATCTTAAAAAAACGGCTGATAACCAAAGGGCACTATATTTAGTGCCCTGTTTTTTTGTGTTTTGGTTGTTTGATTTAAATCAAACAAGATATTTTGTTCAGGTGTCAAATCAATATAGAGTGAGGATTTAAAGCTGTGGGCTATAAGTATATTGAGGGTATGGGGGTTGGAAAGTGACTGATATCGATGATTCTTTGGCGGCATTGACCAAGACATTTAACGTGTTGGGAGGAGTGATCGACGTTCTGGTGCTGAAAGATGGCAAAGGCCGTTGGCTAGCTGTCAATGAGAAAGCAAAACACCTGTTTGATTTACATGGTGTTGACTGGCATGGTAAGACGGACTCGGAACTGGCGCAGCAGCATTCGGTAATAGCGGAACTGCTCGAAGTTTGTTCGAAGAATGATGAAAATACCTGGAGCAGTGGAATGCTGCAGGTGTTTGAAAAGTCGTTCAAACACAATGAAGGCTTATTAGAGTTTGAGATGCGCAAGTCACCTGTCTTTGATGAAGCAGGCAAGCGCAAGGCGCTGATCATGATAGGAAACGATATCACCGAGCGCAAGCGGGCGGAACGTGATATGCGTATTGCTGAGAAGGCATTTGACTCGCTGGATGCGATTCTGGTCACAGATGCAGACAAGCGGATCATCCGTGTAAATAACACATTCAGCCGTCTCACTGGCTACATGGAAACCGAGGTCATTGGCAAGACGCCAGCCGTGCTGAAGTCCGGGCGTCATGATGCCGCTTTTTATCAAGAGATGTGGGATACGTTGCATGAAAAGGGCGTGTGGCGAGGTGAGATCTGGGATAAACGCAAGAATGGTGAGATTTATCCTAAATGGTTATCTATCAGTGCCGTCACCGACGAGGACGGAACTATTCAGAACTATGTCGGAACATTTAATGATTTGAGCGGCCAGGTCGATGCCAAGGAAGCGATTCATCGCATGGCGTTCTATGATCCCTTGACGAATGTCGCCAATCGCCGCTTGCTGAATGATCGTTTAAATGATGCTTTGGAGAACAGTGCATGCAACCAGCATTACGGCGCTGTTCTGATGCTGGATATCGATAATTTTAAGCTGATCAACGATACCTACGGCCATGAGGTGGGTGATTATTTCCTGATAGAGGTAGCGCGCCGCCTATGTTGCTGCATCCACGAAGAAGAAGATACCGTGGCCAGGCTGGGTGGGGATGAGTTCGTGATTTTGCTGGAATTTCTGAGCCAGGATGCGCAAGAAGCGGTGAAACAGGCAAGAACGGTGGCGGAAAAAGTCCTGAAGGAAATCAGCAAACCGTTCATGATGGATAACCGTGCAATCAATAGCACAGTAAGCGTGGGAATCAGCATGTTTACGCTGCCGCATCAGACTGGTGATGAGATGATGCGCAGAGCGGATGCAGCAATGTACCGTGCAAAATCCTCCGGCCGCAACCAGCTGTGTTTTTTTGCTCAAGACAAACATTCTCGATAATCCATCGTAATTCAACGACATAGACCTTGACTGAATCATAATTGGAATCATTGTCCTTATGGGCAGTGATTCCTTTCCTGCAGCGACTTATTCCAAAAGCAAGATTTAGCGATAAATATCCGCTTTCTTTCATCAATCGAATCCCTATCAAGTAGTACAAAATTGTGCCGTAAATGCACAAAGGGCATATCAAAAAAGGCCATATTACTCCCATTGAAAATGGTGGATTAACGATTAAAGGAAGTGTTTGTTATGAAAATCAACATGCCAGTGACACAAAACGAAGTTGTGATGAAAGACAGCAGCATGATCGTTACAAAAACCGATCTTAAAGGCAAGATTACTTTTGCCAATCAGGATTTTGTTGAGATCAGCGGGTATTCGGAAGAGGAGCTGGTTGGGGCTAACCATAACATCGTGCGCCACCCGGACATGCCGCCCGAGGCTTTTGCCGATTTGTGGAACACGGTGAAAGCAGGCAAGCCATGGATTGGCATCGTTAAAAACCGGTGCAAGAACGGTGATTTTTACTGGGTAGAGGCCAATGTGCAGCCAATTCGTGAGAATGGGCAAATCGTTGGCTTCATTTCTGTCAGGAAAAAACCTACGCGCCAGCAGATTGAAGGCGCGATGAGATTCCACGAAATCATACGTGGCAATATAACAACCTGGGACAAGGTTTCGCTGAAGGTTCGCGATTTCAGAAGAAGTATTACTTTACGGTCTCGCATTATTTCCATTTTTAGTGTCATGGCATTGACCAGCTTTTTCATTGGATATGTTGGCCTCAGCGGCATTAAAGAAAGTAATGCGAAACTGGAGACAGTCTATCAGGATCGTGTGGTCCCATTGCAGCAGCTGAAAACGGTTGCCGATATGTATGCGGTAGATATTGTAGATACTTCACACAAGGTACGTAACGGTAATTTGACTTGGGAACAGGGTGAAACGAATGTGGAGAGCGCTCTGAAAGAAGTGGATAAGCAGTGGAAAGCCTATACCTCGACACGTCTTGTGCCTGAAGAAAGGAAACTGGTCGATGAGATAACTCCACTCTTCGCCAAAGCCAACGAGGCGACGACAACCTTGCAGCGTATCTTGCGTTCCCGTGACGCCAAACAAATTTCCGCATTCACGACATACGAGCTTTATCCTGCCATTGATCCGCTCTCGGAGAAGATCAGTGAGCTGACGAATCTGCAACTCAAAGTAGCTGCAGATGAGTATGCGGCGGCAGAGAACAATTACGATTTTCATCGAAACCTAGGCACCTTCATTATAGTTGCTGGCATGGCCCTGACAGGCCTGCTGGGCTGGCTGCTATGGGACGCCATCATGCCGCGCGTACGCCACGCCATACGTTACTTAACTGCGACTTCTCAAGGTGAAAAACATGAGGCTGTAGTCCGCAGTAATCATCGGGACGAGCTGATGGCAGTGCTGGATGCCTATCGTGCCTTGAGAACCAAGCTGGATTTTGACTTTGCAGAAACACTGGCTGGCATAGACCGTATCAAGTCCTCACTGGATAACGCGTCAATCCCGGTTACAGTGGCCAATGAAAACAACAAGCTTATCTACATCAACAAGGCTGGACAAGGGTTATGGGAGCGGATGGCTCCGGATATCCGTAAAGATCACCCTGGATTTTCTACTGAAAATATGCTGGGTAGCAAGCTCTGTGAATTTGTTAATTTTGGTAGTGGATTTGACCTTAATAGCCTGGACGGGAAGCTTGATCGTCAGCACGTCATGGATATCCAAATGGCAGGCCATTATCTCCAATTGACCGTAAACCCGGTATTCAATACCGAGGGAAGATATCTAGGTCGTATGGTCCAGTGGAACGATCGTACGGCAGAGGTGATTGCAGAACAAAAAGTTGCCGAGCTGATTGAACAGACCATCGAAGGTAATCTGACTAAACGGATTGATACGTCTACATTGCCAGAAGGCTTCTTGCGTGACCTTAGCGCGGGCATGAACCGTCTATTGGAAGCTGTCATTAATCCTCTTAACATGGCGGCAGCCTATGTGGATAATCTGTCGAAGGGCACAATCCCACCAGAGATTACCGATAGTTATCAAGGTGATTTCAATATCATCAAGAACAACCTCAATGCCTGCGGCAGTGCTATCAATGCATTGGTAGCCGATGTAAACCAGTTGGCACAATCCAGTGAAGCTGGTGAGTTGACAGGCCGTGCAGATGCTGAAAAACATCAAGGTGAATACCGCAAAGTGGTCGAAGGCCTGAATGCCACACTGGATGCCATTGTAACGCCATTGAACATGGCAGCAACCAGCGTGGCACGCATTGCAGAAGGCGATATTCCTTCCCGGATTACCGACAACTACAACGGCGACTTCAACACCATCAAGAACAACCTTAACACCTGTATCGATGCAATCAATGCGCTGGTAGCTGATGTTGCTGTCCTTTCAAATGCCGCTCACGACGGCCAAGTCTCCGTTCGTGCGGACGCTAGTCAGCATCAAGGCGACTTCCGCAAGATCATCGAAGGCATGAACGATACGCTGGAAATGATCGTAGGACCGATCGGTGCAGTGAAGGTAGCAGTAGAGACCATTAACACGGCCTCGAAAGAGATCGCCCAGGGCAATGCGGACTTAAGTCGTCGTACCGAAGAACAGGCCGCCTCTCTCGAGAAGACCGCGGCCAGCATGGAAGAACTTGCATCTACCGTGAAACAGAATGCCGACAATGCCAAACAGGCCAACCAGCTGGCGGCAGCCGCCTCCGGGGTTGCAGTC
>JAKOWL010000054.1 GCA_029781535.1 Pseudomonadota bacterium | reverse complement strand
GCCGCAGAAGATCAAGCGGATGCATTAACTAACGTCGGAAAAGCCGCAAGAGGTAGCTTGCAGTCTTTTGATGAGATCCATCAGCTGCAGGGTGACATGGCTGGGCAGGATTTAGATTTAGGCTTTGAACAGGATACAGGCCTGTTCGACCTGGACGACTGGGATTGGGATACGGAAGGATTGTTTGACTTTGATCTTGAGGCTCCCAAGACCACCCTTGCGGACTTTTGGGAGTGGATTAAGCAGGGATTTGCTGATGCAATGAATAGCATTAAAACTTGGTGGGGTAACACTGCTTTCGCAAAATGGTGGAAAGAGGATGTTGCCCCTTGGTTCACAAAAGAAAGGTGGGCGCAGCTATACACCAATATCAAGAGCAGTCTTGAGGAAAGATGGGATAACCTGAAGATTTGGTGGAAGAACACCACGCTGGTGAAGTGGTGGAATGAGGACGTCAAGCCTTGGTTCACTAAAGATAGATGGCTTCAATTGTTCGACAGCATGAGGACCAGCATCCAGGAAAAATGGCATGGCTTAAGGACCTGGTGGAAGAACACTACACTGGTAAAGTGGTGGAGCGAAGATGTAGCTCCATGGTTTACGAAAAAGAAATGGCTGGATCTGCTGGACAATATCAGGCTTGCGTTCAAAGATATGTGGGAGAGCGCTAAGCTGTGGGGTAAGAACCTGATTGACGGGTTTATTCAGGGCATCAAGGATAAGGCTGAATCAGTAAAAAATAGTTTAAAGAATATTGGCAACACAATAAAAAACTTCCTCGGATTTTCATCCCCGACCAAAGAAGGACCTGGACGCTATGCGGACCAGTGGGCGCCTAATTTAATGTCCATGTTCGCTGAAGGCTTAAGGCAAGGCGTTCCTATGGTACGCAACGAGGCGGCTGAAATAGCGAAACAGCTTACGAGTATAAAAGTGCTGCCGACCGTCCAAACCCCTAGAGCGGCTATGCCGCTGGAGAATAGCACAGGGCTAGTGGATAACTTGGTGAAACAGCTGGCGGCTGATATGGCAATGCTGATGCAAGGCGCAGGAGAAGGAGACATTGAAGTGAACGTATATTTGGACACCGATGTTCTCTTGTCGGGCGTGATAAAAGCCTCTCAGCGCAAAAACGCGCGCGCCGGCAAAACCGTGATCAGCCTGGGGGTGAGCTAATATGAGTGCGCTACCGAGAAGGTCCGTTCGCCCCGCCGACGCCAACGGCAACCCTATTGGCCCGGCGATAACTGATTTGCCAGCTGCATCGAGTTGCAACTGGACAAAAAGCGATCTCTCGGACCCTGACGCAGGGCGTACCATATCGGGCAGAATGCTCAAAAAGCGCCGGGGTAAAGCAGACAAATTAGAGCTGCAGTGGAATGGGCTTACCAGGGCCCAAGCAGCGGCAGTGCTGCAGGCATTCGACAGCGAATACTTGCTGGTAGAATATCTTGATGCGCGAGCCGGCCAGTGGGTGACCAAACACTTTTACGGCGGCGACATGCAAGCAAAAGGCTGGCTGCCCCACATAGAAACGTGGGAGGTTATATCGCTTAACATTATCCAGGCGACGCCAGACCCACCGTAGAGAGGTGATGTGGTATGCAAAACCTGAGCTCAGCACAAAAACAGCATCTGGACGACGGCGGTCCCGTCAAAGTAACGATACAGGTTGACCCCGTTAGCGGAGAATCTTTCTCGATTACCGATCATGATTTGGCGGAAAGTTCTTTCACCATTGAACGAAACTGGACCACCGGGTCGAACATTGAGATTGGCTGTGCTGACACTGCGGAGCTGATTTTTACGCTAGATAACGCAGACGGACGATGGAGCGACATCCGCTGGGAAGGCGCCCGGTTAACGGTGATTTATTACATCAATGGTGAACCGCTGCGGGCGGGGATATTTACCGTAGATGAACCGCCGCGGCGCTTGTCGACTATGCAGATCCGTGCATTAGACAACATGGCGAGGTTCAACCGGCCCTGGGTTCCGGGCATCAGTTTTCCGGCCACCTTGTTTCAGATTATCCAGGATGCTTGCAATCAGTGTAATGTGACCTTGGGGACCTTGGAGTTTGATAACGATGATTATGTGGTTGAGCAAAAGCCTGTAGGCGATGACATTACCAACCATCATATTGTCGCTTGGGTAGCGGAGTTGGCCGGGAGCAATGCCTGGATTGATGAGTTTGGTCAGCTGCGGCTCTCTTGGTATGGGGACAATCAGACTGGCAATTTTGAGATAAGCCCGCATAACATGATGGGCTATGACGAAATAGCTGAAGCTGATATTGAAATAACGGGCATTGTATACCGCACAGAGGAAATAGATTATATCCTGGGT
>JAKOWL010000050.1 GCA_029781535.1 Pseudomonadota bacterium | reverse complement strand
GCATCCCGCTCATCATCACCTATCCATTCTCGCTCGCCATCTTTGTTGTAACGATAAAGACGACCTTTAAATGACAAATCTTGTAGCGCACTCCTTGCCTCCAGACATTTCCTAGCTCTTTCTGTATCTTCAACGGCGGCTTTTTGTTTCTCAGTCTTTTGCTGAACATCTTTCCTTATTTGATCTGACTCCTGCCTTTGTTTTAATTCTTGCAATTTAGCATTGGCTGCGGCACTATCATTAACATTCACAGTGGGTTTAATTGTTACCGTCTGAACTTGCTTGGTACCTGAATTTGGTTTATCCGAATAATGCACCTTACCTTCCGAATCGACCCATTTGTAAACACCCGCTTGCGCTGTAAGTGCACCAAACAATAAAACCATATAACTTAAGAATCGCATTTTTTATTTTTCCCCTTTCCATTTCATCGAACAACCAATACTAGGAATTTGCTCAGCTGGCCCTTGTCCGGTTTCTGATACTAACTTCATTGCCTTGTACAAATCACGCGTGCTTTGCGTCGCTGTCTCCTTTCGGCTTTCGTCAAAGCGACCGCGGTACTGAAGCTCGAAGTTGTTATTGAAACCAAAGAAATCCGGTGTGCAAACAGCATCGTATTTTTTGGCGATCTCCTGTGTTTCATCCAGCAAATAAGGGAACGGGAAGGCCATTTCCTGGGCCACTTTTTTCATGTTCTCCGGGCTATCTTCCGGGTATTCTGCCGGGTCGTTGGACATAATGGCGACAGTGTTCACACCCAGCATTTGCAGTTCTTTCACATCTGCTATCAGGCGCGGCAAAATGGCTTTGACGTACGGGCAGTGGTTGCAGATGAACATCACCAGCAAACCATTCGGCCCCATACTGTCTTTGAGATTAACTGTGTGGCCATCCACATTGGGCAGATTGAAATCCGGCGCTTTCCAGCCAAAATCACACACTGGGGGACTGATACTTGCCATGCGTTTTCCTTATTATCTGTTGGTGTTTTTATCTTATCACTTTACACTTAGCGCATGAGTAATTTACGATTTTTTGAACCCCAGAACCTGCAGGTCGGGAGCTTGGTGACGCTGAGCGAAAATGCCGCCACTCACGCCACCAAAGTAATGCGACTGAACATAGGCGATACGCTCACACTGTTCTGTGGCGATGGTGCAGATTACGCCTGCGAGTTGACCAGCGTGCAGAAAAACCTGGTGATGGCGCGCGTACAAAGCAAACAAACTATAGACAACGAATCGCCGCTCAATATCAGCCTTTTGTTGGGCATGTCAGCTGGAGACCGCATGGATATTGCCATCCAGAAAGCCGTGGAACTGGGCGTGAACCGCATCGTCCCGGTTAAAACCGAGCGCAGCGTGGTGAAACTGGATGAAGAAAAAGCCAAAAAACGCGTCACGCACTGGCAGAACATCGCCATTGCCGCATGCGAGCAATCCGGCCGTGCATTGGTGCCGAAAGTCGAGGCGCCTGTCGCGTTATCCACTTTACTTGCTAAACCTTGCGCAAACGACACCTTGCGCATCACGCTTGACCCGCTCGCGGATAAGAAACTCGCCAACCTAACCAAACCAGTTGGTGAGATCCAACTGCTGATTGGTGCAGAAGGTGGTTTAAGCACCAATGAAATCGCCCTAGCAAGCCAGCAAGGCTTTGTTGGCGTACAGCTCGGTAAACGTATCCTGCGTACTGAAACAGCACCGCTTGCCGCGATTGCAGTGATGAATGCGCTTTGGGGCGATCTTTAATGGGGCTGGATACCGTTGAATTCTTGATCTATGCAGAAAAATCTTTTGACATAAAAATCAGTGATGCCGAAGCTGGCGAAATTTACACCATGGGTCAATTTAGTCGCTTATGCCATAAAAAAATACTTGCCAAAGGAAGTAACACCTCTGAGTCAGAAGTATTTGCTGCCCTGTGTAAAATTTTGCATAAAAAATTTGCCATACAGAAACCCATCCATCGTGAGGACTTGATAGTAAAAGACCTTGGCTTGGAATAGGGAAATTCCAAAGCCCACCCCTCTCAAATCAATAACTACCCGACGACCCAGCAATAATTGCAGTAGCTGCATGCGCAGCTATGGTTAACCTAGATTCCGATCCTTATTGGTGCCGCATGGCTCGAATCCGGGATGCAGTTGAAGTAAGTAGGCTATAACTACTCAATTTAAGCCGCATAAAAGCATTCTCATTCTGGTAGTAATTGTTTTAGGCTATCCGTTGCATTCAAGACGCGCGAACTGCCCTCATATATCAACTACCCATATTGAACATGCTGGCACCTATAAAGTGCAGGCCTTTCGATTCAAATAACTCCCAACCTCCCATACTCCGGATATTAAGTAAGTTATTCACTATGCAAAATGTGCAGAATAAACCAATGAAACGCATATCGTTAATGCAAAAAATGCAGGGAACATAAAGTTAATTATTTTTAACTTTATGTTTTATATAGATTAAATTAATTGGCATGAGCCTTGCTGATTACTAAACACTTATATCAATAGAGACTCAATTGCTGTGAGCAGAACTGCTTAATTTTAAATGCTGCAGCAGACCAGAAATTATGAATTTAATTTACGAAAAAACTATATCTATGAAAAAATCACTTCTTATACCGATTTCCCTACTATTTATTTCAACCATGTCATACGCGGGTTCGTTTGATGGCCCATATGTCGGTGTCGGAGCGGGTGCCCAATATTCTGGTAATTCAAATTTCAAGGGAACGACATCAAAAGACATTTCTGACACCCACTTTGTAGGTCAAATTACAGCTGGGTATTCTTATGAAATTGCACCAAGATTTAACCTGGCCGCCAATGCATTTTTCAACCTGAGCGATGACAAAGCGGGTAAATCATCTACGATTTCGGCAACCACAAAAAATAATATCGGCATTTCATTAGAGCCAGGTTACTACATTAATGACAATACCCTTGCCTACCTAAAAGTTGGTTACGCAAGGATTGATTCCAAACTGAATGACAACACAATATCGACCAATGATTCTCTAAATGGCTATTTATTTGGTGCGGGTGCGAAATACTTGATCGATAAAAATATCTATCTGGGAGCCGAAGTAACTCAATACAACTATGGTAACAACACGGCACACTTGAGTACAACAACCCAGTACAAGACTGAGCAAACTGTAGGCTTAGTAACATTCGGTTACCAGTTCTAAGCTCATTTCTTTTATTTGCGCCTTGCTATTGAGTCTAAATGTCGATGATGAAATATGGGAATCAATTTAGATAATAATTAACTAATGATCATAAACTTAGTGAGAACAGAATTAATTTAAATCAGTTTTTATGAATATGCGATTTATCATCAGCTAATACGAAATAAATAATCATCTTTTAATTGTCGTAAAGGATGCCAACAATGAACCAGATTAACAAAACCGCACTCTTTTTTCTTTTGTTAGCATCTTTTCTTTTACCCGATGAGGCATTTGCGGTGCCTTCCTTTGCCCGGCAAACCGGCATGGATTGTTCTTCCTGCCATACAAGCTTTCCAGAGCTGACACCATTTGGGCGAGAGTTTAAGCTTAATGGTTACACACTGGGTGAAAGACAGATGCTACCTTTTGCGGCGATGGCGCAATTATCTGCCACCCATATGAATAAAGAATATGATAAATCTGGGAATAAACAGATGTGGCGTCAAAACGACCCGCAATTTGATATTCTCAGCATCTTTGCTGCCGGAAAAATAAACGACCATGCAGGCGCCTTTATACAGTGGACTTATTCAAACAACTCTGAGCAAAGAGCTGACGGGTCCATTTATCACCATAGTCAATTAGATAATACCGATGTTCGAGTAGTCGGAAGAAATGATCTATTTGGAAAAGATTTGATTTTTGGACTAGATCTCAACAACAATCCCACGGTTCAAGATGTATGGAATTCAACGCCTGCTTGGGGCTACCCATTCAACGGCACCAATCTGCCTCACGCTGGACCTTCTTTTTCAACTCAAATTGATGGTGGATTGTCACAACAAGTGGCTGGTTTAGGAGGCTATTTTTTTTGGGATAGACATCTATACGGAGAGCTTTCCCTTTACGGGAATGCCAATAAAATGTTTCGTATCTTGAGTGAAGGGCAGCCTTGGGACAAGCATGGCGTGACCCGGATTGACGGTCGAAATAATCCTTATTGGAGACTTGCTTGGAACCAAAGCTGGGGAGCTGACTCCTTAATGGTTGGGACATATGGGATGCTTGCTGATATTTATCCTGATCCAGCCAATCCACATGGACGTACCGACAGATTTACCGATACGGCAATTGATGCGCAATATCAACACATTTCAGACCCAGGTATCTTTACCGCGCAAGCTAGTTATATACACGAAAAACAAAATTACAGATCCAGCTTTGATCCAACCTGCGACCCCACTTCTGATCCTTGTTTAAATAAGCACGACCATATCAACACTTTCAAAGCTAAGGCTAGTTACTTATATAACAGAAAATACGGGGCTACTGTTTCATACTTCACGACTACAGGTAGCAATGACCCGGTCGCTTTTGATAATGGCAACGGGAATCCTATTACCAAACCTGACACCAGAGGTTATATGATGGAATTGGATTACAACCCTTTGACAAACGTTCGTTTCGCACTTCAATACACTGGATATACGAAAATTGACGGCTCAAGTCATAACATTGATGGCAATGGGAGAAAAGCACGCGATGACAACACCCTATTCCTTAATACATGGTTTGCTTTTTGAGAATCCGAAAGAATGTCATGAAAAATAACACTCGTTATTCAATAGGGTTGGTTTTAGTGGCTGCCTCGATGCTTGTAAATGCTGGCGACAGAGGGTCCGTATTGGACAAACAGCTTTGTGAGTTATGCCATGGCCCATCGGGCACTACAACATCAGAGCTTTTCCCTCAACTTGCTGGACAACCTGCGCCATATTTAATCAATCAAATGAAAGAATTCCGCGACAAAACACGTTCTGAAGAAAATGCGCGCCGATTTATGTGGGGAATTGCCTCCAGACTCTCTGATGAAGACATCCAGAATTTAGCGACACACTATGAAGCGCAACAACCCGCTCCTGGAGGGAAAATTACGAACAAAATTAAATATGAGACTGGAAAAACATTATATACAAATGGCAACGCTGACAAGGGTGTACCCCCTTGCTTGTCTTGCCATGGAGAAAAAGCTGAAGGAAAAGATGCAACTCCTAGACTAGGCGGCCAACATGAAGCCTACTTGTTAAGGCAACTTAAAGTTTTTTATGGGAACGAACGACCAGCAGCCATAGCCATGCATGAAATCGTCAAAGGCCTTTCAGATGCTGATTTAGAAGCGCTTGCTCATTATTTACAAGCCCAATAATACATGCTCAATTAAGGAATGATTCTTTCAATTTTTATCGTAGAGAAATTAATACAAAAAGCCGTAGCGACTTGATTAAGTTCTTGCACCTACAGCACTAAATAAATTTTTCCTGATTTTTTCGCGAACCCCTTGTTGCCCTCTTTTATAGAGGGCTTTTTTTATCCAATTTTTATTGTTATATTTACATTATAATTATTTTTATTTTGATATATACACAAAATGTCATTAGGAAACTCCATTCGCAATGCGCGAAAACTGCAGGGTCTGACTCTGGAAACCTTGGCGAAAGCAGTCGGTGCAGACGCGGGCAATCTGTCGCGTATCGAACGCGGGGAAGCTGGCTGCAGCGAAGCTCTATTAAGAAAAATCGCTGATGCATTATATACGACTCCGGCGAGCCTATTTGCTGCCAGCACCCCGCCTACCACCTCAAACAGCAACCAGCCTCCAATCAAGCCTCAGGAGTTCGTGCAGTGGTTCCGTTCTGTAGCGCCATATATTCATGCTTTTGGCGGACGCACTTTTGTCATCGCGTTCGGTGGTGAAGTCGTAAACGACAAACAATTCATTGCACTTTCACATGATTTGAACCTGCTAGCCAGCCTGGAAGTGCGACTGGTTCTGGTTCACGGCGCGCGACCACAAATCGAGCAGCGCCTCAAGCGCGCCAAACTGGAAACCAAGCTGGTCAATGGCCTGCGCGTGACCGACGACGACGCAATGGAGGCCGTAAAAGAGGCAAACGGAGCGATTCGCGTAGAGATAGAAGCGCAGCTGTCGATGGGACTTATCAACTCACCCATGGCCGGCTCGGACATTCGCGTTGCCAGCGGCAATTTCGTGACAGCCAAGCCCTTAGGTGTACGCAGCGGAGTAGACTTGCAGCATACCGGTGAAGTAAGGAAAGTGGATGCTGTAGGCATTCAGAAGCGACTGGATGACGCTGAACTGGTGCTGCTGTCCCCGCTTGGCTACTCCCCTACCGGCGAGGCGTTCAACCTGACGTTGGAAGATGTAGCTGTAAGTGCTGCAATCGCGCTGGATGCAGACAAACTCATCTTCCTGATGGACTCGGAAGGCGTACACAACCTGCGCGGCGAACTGCTGCGCGAAATGACCGCGCAAAAAGCAAAGAACCTGCTGCAGCATGTCACCAACAATGAAGATGCCATCAATACCTCGGAAGACATCGTATATTACCTACCAGCCGCCATAAGGGCCTGTGAACACGGCGTGGCACGCACACACCTCATCTCTCGGCACATCGACGGCGCCATCATCCAGGAACTGTTCACCCATACCGGCGTCGGCACCATGGTGACAGAACTGGGACTAGAAACCATGCGGCAGGCGGCGATCGATGATGTCGGCGCGATTCTGCAGCTGATTGAGCCCCTGGAAAACGAGGGCGTGCTGGTGAAGCGTGGCCGCGAGCGTATCGAGATGGAAATCCCCTACTTCTATGTCATGGAACACGATAACCGCGTGATTGGCTGCGCCGCCTTGTATCCGTTCCCAAGCGCTAAAATGGCAGAATTCGCCTGCCTTGCAATCGACCCGGCCTATCGCGGCGGCGGACGCGGAGACAAACTGTTTCACTTCTGTGAGGACAAGGCACGCGAAAAAGGCTTCGCCTCACTGTTCTGCCTGACCACGCACACCGAGCACTGGTTTCTCGAGCGCGGATTCGAGCAAGTCGAGGTAGAAAAACTACCGATGGAAAAACAGAAACTCTACAACCTGCAGCGGCGCTCCAAAGTCTTTAGAAAAATTTTATAAAAAGCCCTTGAATTCTGTCAAAACAGCGCAATATCAGTATTGCAAAGTTAATCCCAACCAGTTGTTTTTACAGGAGAAATCAGATGGCTAATATTACACGCATTGATCCATTCAACCTAAGCGGCAAAAGTCCTTTTGACGATGTATTTGAAGGTTTTTTTCGTCCGGTGATTGCCAATAAAGAAGCAACACCACAGATCAAGATCGACGTGCAGGAAGATAAGGAAAACTACAAGGTACATGCGGAAATCCCAGGTGTTAAAAAAGAAGATATCCATGTGAATGTCGATGGCAATCAGGTCAGCATCTCTGCTGAGACCCGTCAGGAAAAAGAAGTAAAAGAAGGCACCAAGGTACTGCGCAGCGAGCGTTATTACGGTAAGGTATCCCGCAGTTTCTATCTGGAAAACGAGATCGACGAATCCAAGGCAGACGCAGAATACAAGGACGGTGTGTTAGAACTGACATTGCCTAAAAAAGCTATCTCCAGCTCCAAACGAGTATCCGTGCGATAACGTCTAAAGCAAAACAACAAAGCGGCTCCTGCAGCCGCTTTTTTAATGTCCGGCAGCTCAGGCTTATCTCAGAATAGCCATCGCGCCATTCCACTAGCTGCGCCTGAAAACGGCCAGTAATTGGTAATGCAGGAAGCTCCTAAAAAATCTAAAAGTCATTAAATCGATAATTTTATAAATATTGATAGGCCACAGGATGTATTGATAAGAGTCATACCAGCCAGCTAACGACAATCCGGCATCTTTCGCCCAGCGCAGAAGGCGCTTATCCGTCATAATCTGGATGTGTGTTTTATCAAACACCCCCAAATCCCTTTCTGGCCAATCTCCCTTAATTACCAACCTATACAACACTTGCAATTGGCGCATGTTCGGCACACTAATCACCACCCAGCCGCCTTTTTTCACCATCTTGGCATAATTGGCCAGCCGCTCCCCAGCCAGCGGCAAATGCTCTAACACATCTGCGAGAATCAAGCCATCCAGGCTGTTTTCAGGAAATGGCATCAACTCATCCGGACCAATCACTTTGGCACTGGTGAGACGTTGTTTTGCAACTTCTATTGCTTGCGCCGACACGTCCGCGCCGTGTACTTCACGACCAGATTTGACCAGCAGTTCTTCCGTTTTTGCTTGGCCACAGCCTATAGAGCCAATCACCTTGCCATCCTCAGGAATCATGTGCAAGATATCCGACCGGACGGAGTCGGTATACACGTAATTTTCTTTAATGTGTTCCATACAATTTCTTTTTAAATTATTCAGGCTTCACTTTAATGTAAAAATTCAATATAAAATCACGCTATTACATTTTTTACTATATTAAACCAATCATGCTGAGCCAAACCACCGCTGCACGAAAAGCCCAAACACTGTCAGAAGCACTGCCTTACATCAAACGATTTTTCGACAAGACCATTGTCATCAAGTACGGCGGTAACGCCATGACGGATGAGCGCCTGAAAGAATGCTTCGCGCAGGATGTCGTATTGCTCAAACTGGTTGGAATGAACCCGGTCGTGGTGCATGGCGGCGGCCCGCAAATCAACGAGATGCTGGACAAGCTGGGCAAAAAAGGCGAGTTCATCCAGGGCATGCGCGTCACCGATGAAGAAACCATGGACGTGGTGGAAATGGTGTTGGGCGGCCAAGTGAACAAGGAGATCGTAAACCTCATCAACCGCCATGGCGGCAAGGCCGTCGGCCTGACCGGGCAAGATGGCAACTTCATCCATGCGCACAAATTACTGATGGAGGATTTGAAAGACCCGAGCAAGATGATCGATGTCGGCCATGTAGGTGAAATCAGCGCCATTGACCCGAGCATCATCAGCTTTCTGGACAGCGGTGATTTCATTCCTGTGGTTGCGCCGATTGGCGTAGGCAAGGATGGCGAAACCTACAACATCAATGCGGACGTAGTCGCCGGCAAACTGGCAGAGATCCTGAATGCCGAGAAACTCATCCTGCTCACAAACACACCCGGTGTGCTGGACAAGGGCGGCAATCTCATCACCGGCCTCACGCCTAAACAGATCGACGACATGGTGGCCGATGGTACCTTGAGCGGCGGCATGCTACCCAAAATCGGCTCCGCCCTGGATGCTGCGCGCAGCGGCGTGAAGAGCGTACATATCATCGACGGCCGCGTGGAACACGCTTTGCTTTTAGAGGTTCTGACTGACGAAGGTGTTGGTACGCTGATCAAGGCGAAATAAGTTGCCCAGAGTCTGGGTGTTCGATTTGGATGACACCCTGCACGATGCCAGCGCCTATATCTTCCCTGTCATGAACCGCGCCATGACGCGCTATATACAGGACACTCTGCAGATGGAAGAGCATGAAGCCTGTGCACTGCGCCAGCATTACTGGCGCATCTATGGTGCCACACTCAAAGGCTTGGTGCGCCATCATGGCGTGGATCCGTACCACTTCCTGCATGAGACACATCAGTTCTTGCAACCCGAGATGGTGCTGGTCACCAAACGCTTACGGCATTTCCTGCGCACGCTCAAAGGTCGCAAAGTCATCTTCACCAACGCGCCCAAACATTATGCTTTGCGCGTATTGGATTTGCTAGGCATAGCAGACATGTTCGAACTGGTATTCAGTGTGGAAAACACCAAATTCCATGCCAAGCCGAATATACGCGGCTTTCGTATGCTGCTGCGCAGCATAGGTGCAAAACCGGGTGATTGCGTAATGCTGGAAGACAACCCGACCGCACTGATGACGGCCAAACGGCTGGGCATGCGCACCGTATGGGTCAGCAGGCACTTGAAAAAGCCGAACTATGTCGACCACCGCGTCAACTCGGTGCTAGCACTCACTCACATACAGATTTAGCTCATTTTTTCCGTAACTCAGCTAAAATATAAAAAAACGAGGGAAATCATGGCTACCGACCGCAAACAGCAAATTCTGGAAACACTCGCCAAAATGTTGGAGAACCCAAAAGGCGAGAAAATCACTACTGCCTCTCTGGCTGCCAAACTAGATGTGAGTGAGGCCGCGCTTTACCGCCACTTTGCCAACAAGGCGAAGATGTTCGAAGGCTTGATCGAATTCATCGAGGCCAGCATCTTTGGCGTCATCAACAAGATCACCACCGAAGAGACCGACGGTAAGAAACAGGCGCAACTCATCGTCAGCATGCTACTGAGATTCGCAGAGAAGAACCCGGGGATGGCCCGCGTGCTCATCGGCGACGCATTGGTAAATGAGGATGCCAGCCTGCAGGCGCGCATCAATCAGATTGTCGACCGCATCGAAAGCAGCCTGAAACAATGTCTGAAGATCGCCATTGCACAAAACGGCAAAAGAATCTTGCCGGAATCCGACGCCAATCTCATGACATGTTATGTGCTGGGCCGCTGGCAGCAGTTCGTCCGAAGCGGATTCAAACGCAAACCGACGGAGCTGGTACAAACGCAGCTAGCTGTATTTGGTCAGTGATTCCCGACTAGCACAAACCTCGCGCGCGTTCATTATTAAGATAGATACTCTGTGAGCCAATCTGCATGCGGCTTTCAGGCCTATCAAATCTGCAATGAAAATACTAGGTGTTTTATCGCATCCAGACGCGCCACGAACACGGCCTGTTTGATCTTTTCTGGCTCGCTGAACCTGCAGGCCACTGCACCTGCATCTACAGTCAGTGCCGCTTTCAGCGCTAGCCGCGTTAATTCAGCATCAGGCTGCGGGCAGTTCTCCAGGCCGGTCCTGCCGCGGCTATCTGCCTCACATGCCATAAGAAACTCTTCGAATCGTTCCGGCTGACGAATGGCGTCCAAATCGATCAAGAACTCCAGCAAAGTATCAGCCCGCATCTTGCCAACCTGATGTAACTTGCCATGGAACTTGGCCACGATATGCGCCAATTCCCTGCAATCATTGGGGATACGCAAGCGCTTGCAGACCCCTTTAAGTAAGTCCACACTTCGCGCCTCATGCCCAATATGTCTGGGAAGTATATCTTTCGGCGTCGTTCCTTTCCCCAAATCATGCGTCAGTGCGGCAAAGCGTACCGGCAGCGTAAAGTTCTGGCTGGCAGCATAGTCGATTACCATCATCACATGCACGCCGGTATCAATTTCCGGGTGATGTTGCGGTGGCTGCGGCACGCCCCACAGCGCATTGAGCTCGGGTAATATCTTCTGCAAAGCACCGCATGCACGCAGCGTCTCGAACATCCGCGACGGCTTGGCTTCCATCAACCCTCGCGCGAGTTCCTGCCACACACGTTCCGGCACCAGCGCATCCACTTCGCCGTCCGCAACCATCTGACGCATCAGATCCAGCGTCTCCGGCGCCAAGGTGAAATCGGTGAATCTGGCCAGGAAGCGCGCAGCTCGCAGGATGCGCACCGGGTCTTCAATAAAGGCATCACTGACATGCCGCAGTACCCGAGACTGGATATCCACCTGCCCGTGGAATGGGTCTATCAGTGCACCATCTTTCGCCTTGGCGATGGCATTCATGGTGAAATCGCGCCGGCTCAGGTCCTGTTCCAGCGTAACATCTGGCGCCGCATGTACGACAAACCCTTTATACCCTTTGGCAGTCTTGCGCTCGGTACGTGCCAACGCATATTCTTCACGGGTATCTGGATGCAAGAATACCGGGAAATCCTTACCGACCGGCTTGTAGCCGGCGTCCAGCATCTGCTCCGGAGTTGAACCCACTACAACAAAATCACGATCTTTAACCGGTAAGCCGAGCAGTTCATCACGCACGGCGCCACCCACACAATAGGTTTGTGCGGAAAGATTGAACCTATCTGCGGGCATTGATGGCGCGCCCCGCAGCGCTGCGGAACTGATCGTAGGCGGCGCGTGGCGTTTTGTGAGCGATATATTCTGGAATCACGGCTTCCAGCGCGGTAGGCTTGAGATTCAACTCCGCTGCGATGGCAGGCATGGAGAGCACGTTATCCACCATGGTGGAACGGACATTGTCACGGGACATCAGCTTGATAGGCAGCAGTTCCATAAAAAAAGCCTGCACATATGAAAGCTTATCGTTCAGACCGATGACAAGGCGCTGCTTGCCAAGCGCACTCATCACCTTTTGTAGCAGCTCGCGCAAGGTATATACATGCGGACCGCCCAGCTCGTAACTCTTGCCATAGGTAGCGGTATTTTCCAATGCATTAACAAAGGCCTGCGCGACATCTTCCACCCAGATTGGCTGGAATTTCGCCTGCGGACGTATCAAGGCCACAACAGGCAAGTATTTCACCAAATTGGCAAACAGGTTCAGAAAATTATCCCCGCGGCCAAAAATCACGGATGGCCTAAAAATGGTGATATCCAGTTTTTTGCTGTATTCATTGATCGCTTCCTCGCCAGCGGCCTTACTGCGTAGATACTGGCTAGGCGCGTGCTTATTGGCCTGCAGCGCACTCATATGCAGCAGACGGCCAATGCCAAGCTCCTCACACAAATGTGCCAGTTTGCGCGGCAGCTGGTGATGGATTGTCTCAAAAGTCTGTTTTCCCTGCTGATGCAAGATACCTACCAAATTGATGACGGCATCCACACCCGTCAGCGCAAGCTTCAGCGCATGCGTATCCAGCACATCGCACTGCACAGCCTCTACATTTGGCAGCAAGATCAGGTGTTTGGCCATTTCCCTACGGCGCGTGATGACTTTGACCCGATAACCGGCAGCAGCCAGCTTCGCCACCAAACTACTGCCCACAAATCCGGAACCACCCAGCACCGCTACTGTTCTCACTGTCATCTTCTATCTTTCTTCGTCTTGCACGTTATTCCGTCGTTACAGATTCAGACTGTGTCTCATCCTGCTCCACAGCATCACCCGTATCTGCGTCTACGACATTGGCCTTGCCAGGCACGACACCTAAACGCTGTTTAAGCGGGACAATCTTTAGCCCAAGCCTTTGCGCATACAAATGTGCATTGGCCATCACCTTCTGCACATACAACCGCGTTTCGGTAAACGGGATGGTCTCTGCATAAATAGCGCCTTCCAGCGGGATATCCGCCGCCCATTTCTTGGCACGACTTGGGCCTGCATTATACGCTGCAGTCGCCATGGTTTCCTGACCCTGCATCAGATTTTTAGTATAGCCCATATAAAAGGTACCAAGCGTGATGTTGGTATCCAGATCATGAATCATTCCGTTCTGGTAGCCGTTCAACCCAATGCGCCTGGCTGCCCATTTTGCGGTTGCAGGCATCAACTGCATCAAGCCTGCAGCACCCACACCGGATTTGGCAAAGTGCATGAAACGGCTCTCCTGGCGCGTAATACCATACACCCAGGCTTCATCAAGATCATATTCGTGCGCAGTGGGCTTGATCAAGTCGCGGTATGGGGTTGGATAACGCAAATTGAAATTGTGCAGTTCAGTGGTTTTATCCGCGGTGTTGATTGCCAGGTCGTACCATTTCTGTTGTTGGGCATACTCGGCTGCCGCCAACAACTGTTGATCCCCAAAGTCCTTGATGGCAAACGCCCATTCCATTTTGGCTTCCCAACGCATCTCCAGTCGCTGCAGCGCCTCCACCCGCTCCATCGCAGGCATATCCACTATCTCATTAACCTCATCCGGCGTAGGCTGATGTGTCTGCAGCGAAGCGGACATGATGCTTTCCAACTCCTCCTGCGCGAGCCAGCCATAATAATGCCGCTCTGTTGAAAGTTTGGCGAATAGCGTATTAGCCTCCAAAGTACGTTTTTGCGCTTTCAAAGCGCGCGCTTTCCAATAGCGCCAGGCGCCCTCTTCACTTTGCGGGGACTGCATTTTGTCTATGGCGGCCAGCACCCGTTCCCAATCCTGTGCACGCAGACCAGCTCTGGCATACCAGGCCAGCTGGTCTTTATCCAGTTTGGTACTGCCTGCTTGCTGGAACCATTGCAGGGCTTGCGGCTCGTGACGCTGTGCGGCCAGATATGCCAGGCGGCCATAAAAATAAGCTGAATCCTCTTTCCCCAGCGATGATTCGATCTTCCTGAATGCCAGCAAAGCCTGCAGGGAATCTGTCTTGGCTAGGCGCTGCAATGCGAAGAGATTCAATTCGCGCCCAATGCGGCTCGCCGTGGAAATGCTGCGCTTGTTAAGCACACCTGTTGGCCCGGCATATATTTTTTCAATGAGTTTTAAATGCGCCGCGTCGAAGTTCTTGCTGCGCTTTATGATACTTTTGGAGAGCGCTATGCGGTCTCCAGCCAGCGCCAGCCTTAATCTGGCCATGATGTCATCTTCTGTTATCAAGCCCTTGGCCTGCATCCGGTCATACAAGCTTGCACAGTTGGCTGCCTGCTCCTTTGGCTGCATCCAGAGCAGCTTGGCCTGATCCAGCACATCATCAATACCCTGTACAAGACGCGCCTCTGCCGCATAGCAAGCTACCGCGTTATCCTCCCCCTGATAACTTGGCCATTCCGCCAAAAAATCACCCCATTGCTGCGCTTTGCCTAGTTTTTTCAGATACTCGGCCCGTACACGGTCGGCAAAAGGATCTTGTTCATATTTTGCAAGAAACTGTTGCACCTGCTCATTACTTGCATCCGGCATATTGAGCAGCATCAGCCAATAATCGGCGTACGCTGCCAGCGGATAATTCTGATTCTGCAACTCGGTAACATCTACTGCTAAGGCAAGCGCGTTTTTTTTGTCGTAATCTGCCCTGGCACGCAGAAGATCAATATCCCCCGAAGCCGCGTAAACATGCCCGACATGCAGGATGCACGCCATGGACGCATACAAGAACCATCGAAAACGTTTGGGTTGAAATGTCATTGTCTGGCCCTAAATGTGCAACACGCGCATGACTAGGTATAACACCGCCAACAATACAAAAAAACTCATGACAAACTTCATTAACTGCCTAAACAAATTGATATAGCGCTTATCCTTTGTCAGCAAAAAAGCAGCGCCAAGCACAACCGTTGCCAGTATAGTCAGCACCAGGATAAGGCGAACGACCGGCATACGCAACCTCAACTAAAATGGGGCATCAAGTTCGGTGTGAAATAGGCAGTCTGCGCCTGAAACCCCTCAGGCGCTTCCTCCAGCTTGTCGAAAGTCACATATTCCCATGCGCTTGCGTCTGCCAATAATGCACGCAGCAACTGGTTATTGAGTCCGTGGCCTGACTTGTAAGCGATAAAAGCTCCCAAGAGCGGATGACCAAGCATATACAAATCGCCAATCGCATCCAGCACCTTGTGCTTCACAAATTCATCATCGTAACGCAAACCATCCTGATTCAGGATGCGATACTCATCCAGCACGATGGCGTTATCCAGACTGCCGCCGCGAGCCAATCCATTCGCACGCAGATATTCCACCTCATGCATAAAGCCGAACGTACGCGCACGGCTGATTTCCTTGATATAGCTGTTGTCTTTAAAATCGATTTTGACGTTTTTGCCGGACTGTTCAAATACCGGGTGTGCAAAATCTATGGTGAAATCCATTCTGAAGCCATGATACGGTTCGAACCTGACCCATTTGTCACCATCATGCACTTCCACGGCTTTTTTGATACGGATGAATTTCTTCGGAGCGTTCTGCTCTACGATCCCAGCCGATTGCAGAAGGAAAATGAACGGTCCGGAGCTCCCATCCATGATGGGAACTTCCGAAGCCGTCAGTTCAATGATGATGTTGTCAACGCCCAAGCCAGCCAAAGCGGACATCAAGTGCTCCACAGTAGCGACACGTGCACCATCTTGCTCTAGGGCAGAGCACATGCGCGTGTCGCGTACTGCATCAGGTGTTGCCTGTATTGTCGGCGCACCGGGCAAATCGGTACGCTTGAATACAATGCCAGTGTCAACGTCTGCCGGGCGCAGTG
>JAKOWL010000034.1 GCA_029781535.1 Pseudomonadota bacterium | reverse complement strand
TAACCAGAAACCAATTGATCCATAACCAACTGCGCTCCCAAAAGGAGCGCAGTTCTTTTTTGTATATTCCTCATTAAGAAATCTGTGACTTCATGCAGGCTTCATCTCAACTGTCTAAACTCAACTCATGCTTACTGGACTTACCTCTTTACTCACCAGCTATGGTTATAGCCTGGTTTTTCTTTTGATCTTGTTGGAAAGTGCTGGATTACCTTTACCGGGCGAATCCCTACTTATAATAGCTGCCGCCTTTGCTTCAAGCGGACATCTCTCCATTTTCGGTGTCATTATTTCTGCAGTCTTGGGAGCCATTTTAGGAGACATGGGCGGTTACTGGCTTGGGCGGCGTGGAGGCTCGGTCATCATGAAGCGCATTCTGGGCAGGCGATACGATGAGCATCTCAGCAAAGGACGCGCTTTCTTTGATCGACATGGCGCATGGGCAGTTTTTCTGGCACGGTTTATGCCAGTTATACGTGTTGTAGGGGCAAACCTGGCAGGAATCACTGAGATGCCATTTTCCACTTTTACATTATTCAATGCCGCCGGAGGGCTGACTTGGGCAGTCACTGTCGGGAGTTTGGGATACCTTTTTGGAAACAACCTGCCTTATCTTGAGTCCACCCTGCGCAGATTGGGCGCGGGTGTATTCATCGCCATCTGTATTATTGCCTTTGCGATATGGGTGAGCAGGCAGATGTCCAGCCATGAGGCGCAGGTGCGTACATGGTTGACTCGTACCCAGCAGGCATTGGGATTCCCACGGTTTCAAGCCTGGCTAATAAATCAATATCGATCCAATCAGATCATGGTTATAAACTTGAGCATCGGATTGCTTCTGGCAATTTTCTCCGGCTGGATGTTTGGAGCACTGGCAGAAGATGTGCTATCCCATGACTCCCTGACTCTTTACGATGCTGGAATAAGTCGTTGGCTGCTCAGCCTTGCCACCGAGGATGGTTCACAATTTTTCTACTTGATCACCTTGTTGGGAAGCTCCTGGTTCATCGCCATTGCCAGTCTGTTGACGAGTGCCTGGCTTGCCTCTCGCAAACAATGGTTCCAAATCGGCGCGCTCAGCCTCAGTGTGGGCGGAGGCGTCTTGCTGAATATATTGTTGAAAAATTTCTTTATACGCCCGCGCCCCGATTTCCCCAATGCCTTTTACCATGAGAGCGGCTATAGCTTTCCCTCCGGTCATGCCATGCTGTCCGTATTGTTTTATGGCATGACCGCCTACCTGATTGCCAGTCAGAGTCTTTCATGGAAAATGCAGATTCGACTGTGGATCACTGCCATCACCCTTTCACTCCTAATCGGATTTAGCCGTATTTTTCTGGGTGTGCATTTTCTGACAGACGTGCTTGGCGGCTGGGCGGCAGGTACTGTGTGGTTGGTGGTTTGCATGGGGACGTATAAGTTAGCGCAACATTCGCAAGTCAAAATTCTTAATAACTCATAACGCAAGGTCGAATCGGAATCCCACATGAAGCAACCGTCATCTTAACTTCACGTGGACTTCATCTTACCCCCTTATCATCCCGACCATGTTCGGAGAATCATCATGAAACTGGCTTTGCTCTTTTTGACGATGGACGCGTTGACCTTGTTGTTGTATCCATTTTTATATGTGTACGGAAAATTCCATCAATGGACAATTTCGATTAAAGCCCGCGCCATGCAAGCCAAAACATGGTGATGACATCGCGCATAAAAAGATTCTAATCCATAGGAGATTAACATGTTCAAACGTATTAACACGCTCGTTCCTTTGACCCTGGCGTTGGTTCTCGTACTGACCGCTTGTGGCGGGAATTCCGCCCAACCTGCCGCTCCCGTTCTTGGCGGGGAAAATGGTGGTGAAGGCGGCGTGGAAGCCGCACTTGTCACGTATTCAGATTCAACGCAGGGATTCGCCATCGGACACCCTGGTCCGTGGACTCAGGACACCTCATTCACCAACGGCGTGAAATTCGTCGGCGGCGATGATTGGATGACTCTGGAATTCGTCACGCCCCCTGCTGGCACGGATGCCATGACCTATGCCCAAAGCGATGTCGCCGTTGTAACATCCGCCTTCCCTGGTTTCAAGCAACTCGGTGACATCACCGCCTCGACTGAAGTCAAGAATGCCATCATCCTCGGCTTCACGGCGGATGGAAAATCTTCCGTCACTGGCAAGACCTTCACAGCACATAACGAACGCTACTACATGCCGCTTGCCGACGGGCGTATTGCCGTTCTAACCGTGGTAGGTCCTGAAAATCATTATGACCGTGAAGGCGTGCGCGATATCGCCCTCACCTTCCAATTGATCAAGTAGAGGTCGCAGGCATTGCAGGTTGCACTTTTCTGTGACCTGCAATACCTGGAAAGGCAGTATTTTATGGAAACTCTCTTATTACAAAATTTGTACAAAATCTATAAAGAAGGCGAGATCGAAACCGTCGCCCTGCGCGAAGCCAGCCTTAAGGTTCAGCCAGGTGAGTTCGT
>JAKOWL010000014.1 GCA_029781535.1 Pseudomonadota bacterium | reverse complement strand
AATTCTATGCGGTGGCGATCCGCGATTTCTCGACCTTCCTGCTGGTGGGTGGATCACTTGCAGGCGCTTTAGCCGCGATGAATATCATCACGGTTGCGCCGGTCATTGCCGGCATCTTTATCCTGCTTGGTTTGCGTCGACCGTATGTGCGCATCAAGACCCTCGCAAAGAAGCGCGCAGAGTCATTGCGCAACAATATGTTGATCGGTCTATCGGTGTTGGGTTCATTGCTTGCCTCCGGCGTGGGCGTGCAGGAAGCCCTGCGTCGTGCCTCGACCGTGGGTGGACCGTTCTGCAATCTGTTGGGATTGCTGGTGGCGCGCATGGAGGTGGATGATTTTACGAAAGCCATTGAAGTCACCCGCGCACATTTGCCCGATCCAACTGATGTGGAAGCACAACTGTTTCTGCGTGACATCTATGACTTCTTCGCCAATAATCGTCCGGTGTTGTCCAGCGTGCAGGGCTTGCAGGAGTCGGTACATCGTTCCGTGGTGGAAGCCACCGAAGCACGTGCGGCACTCGTGCGTCAGCGCGCGGGCTTGTTTGGAGTGATGGCAGTGCTGGGTCTGGTATTGGCGATCATCGCGCCGTTCATGGGTTCGGGATTGATGTAAAAAGCAAAACGCTCCGACTTGATGTTCGGAGCGTTTTTGCTGAGCTGATTTTCAAAATCCCATTTCCTTTGCCTTGAGACAGTATTTGGTTTGATGATCGGTTTCGCCGCAAAACTGACATGGAATGGGAGGCAGAGGCTCACGCCATTTCGGATTGAAATTTTCCATGAAGAATACAGCGCTGAATCCATTCACATAGTTTTTTCAATTCGAACAGATTAGTGCTTAACACGAATTGCGTTGCTAACCTGCTCAAACAATTTCTTCGCTTGGTGGGATGGTTTAAAGATGTTTGCATGTTGACCTGCTTTGACTCGATATCTATGGCACACTCATTCTATGATGATCTATGGCGGTATAACATCCAAAAGCAGTTATACTGTCGCAGTATCACCCCAAGTTAAGTGGCATGAAATAATGCTTGCAAATGTGCCAGCTGATTATCGACAGACTGCCAGGTATCCATTGAATTCTCTTAGGAGCGCGATGTCATGATAAATCGTGTTGATCAATCCCAAAACAATCAACGGAAGCTCACTCTATCTGTGATTG
>JAKOWL010000216.1 GCA_029781535.1 Pseudomonadota bacterium | reverse complement strand
GACTGGGCGAGGGATATGCCATGATGGCCGTGGCTCCATACCTATACATCATCTTTTCTTATGTCAGCCTGCTGATTTTCTACCGGACCAAGCGTTTCAGCTATATTACGTTCACACAGCTTGTCATGCTGCTGGTGATGCCTTTTTTCATGCAGTGGGTATTGGGTGGCTATGAAGCTTCCAGCGGTATCGCTATCTGGGCGATCCTGTCGCCCATCGGTGCGTTGATGATTCTCGGGACGCGGCAATCTACCCCATGGTTCCTATTATTTGCGGCATTGGCGGCAATTTCATGGAAGTTGAATGACGCATTGATGGGTACCCTGCCTATCCCGGCACATATCAAAGACACTTTCTTTTTAATGAACATCATGGGGACCGCTTGTATCCTGTATGCGGCCATGCGCTACTTCCAGAGCCAGAAGGAGCGGACGATGCAGGAGCTGGCGATAGAGCAGGCACGTTCGGAAAAACTTCTATTGAACGTGCTGCCGAAGTCGATTGCCAGCCGTCTGAAAGAGAACGACATGCGCATCGCGGATAGCCATGATAATGTCACTATCCTGTTTGCGGATATCGCCGGATTCACCAAGATCAGTGACAGCCTGCCGCCCGCGGAATTGGTGGATTTGCTCAGCCAACTGTTTTCCAGGTTCGACCAGCTAGCCGCCAAGCATGGACTGGAAAAAATCAAGACGATCGGTGATGGCTATATGGTGGTCGGTGGAGCGCCGGAGGCGCGTCCGGATCATGCAATCGTGATTGCCAGGCTGGCGCTGGAGATGCAGCAGGCGCTGGCCGAGTTCAATGCGCAGACGGGCAGGGCACTGGAGATGCGGATTGGTATCAGCACTGGTTCTGTGGTAGCGGGCGTGATTGGCACCAGCAAGTTCGCCTATGACCTATGGGGCGATTCGGTCAATGTAGCCGCCAGGATGGAACAAGCCGCGCCCAAAGGCGGCATTCAGGTCAGTGAAGTGACGTATCAGCTGCTTAAGGGCCATTTCAAGCTACAATCGCGGGGGCATATCGAAATCAAAGGCAAAGGCGAGATGTCAGCTTATCTGCTTAAAGCGGAACTTTGATGCGATAAATGCAAAAGCCATTTGGCGCAAGGTCATACATCAGCTATAATGCGCGGCTTGCAGCAAACCACGCGGAGAGATGGATGAGTGGTTTAAGTCACCACCCTGGAAAGGTGGCACAGGGGCAACTCTGTCGAGGGTTCGAATCCCTCTCTCTCCGCCAAAAAATTAGACGCCCGATGGGCGTTTTCTATTTTCTGCGAGCAAAAATGCCTTTTCGAATATCCCCGCGCGCGTTCATTATCCAAGCTGTGGCCCGGTAAGCCAGTCTGGATGCGGCTTTCAGGCCAGCCATTTCCGTAATGAAGATTCACGCTAAAATACCAGCATTATGCCGACTTTATCTCATGCATTCTGGTACTGGCTCAAACTAGGCTTTATCAGCTTTGGCGGGCCAGCCGGACAAATCGCTATCATGCATCGTGACCTGGTGGAGCAAAAGCACTGGATATCTGAAAAGCGGTTTTTGCATGCGATCAATTACTGCATGCTGTTACCCGGGCCGGAAGCGCAACAGTTGGCCACTTACATCGGCTGGCTGATGCATGGCAAGCGCGGCGGCCTCATCGCAGGCATGCTATTTGTGTTGCCCGGCATGCTGATGTTGATGGCCTTGGGGTATGTCTATATGCGATATGGTCATTCCCCACATCTTGCCGGTGTGTTGGCCGGAATCAAGCCTTTGGTCGTTGCCATCGTGCTGTTCGCTGCGTACCGGATTGCCGGGCGTGTGCTGAAACATCCTATATTGTGGGCAATTGCACTGGCGGCTTTTGCCGGAATCGCTTTTATGCATGTACCTTTTCCGCTCATTGTCGGGTTTGCTGCGCTGACGGGTTGGATAGGGCAGCATTATTTCCCTCAGGTGTTTACGCATAAAAACAGCCACCAAGGCGCCGAAAAAAATTGTGGCAAGACGCTGCTGGATGATGGTACGCCTACGCCAGTTCATGCAAGGTTCAATCTCGGCAAAAGCATGATGACATTAACTGTGGGCATGTCTATCGGGCTGCTAGGTATTGGGCTGTTGGTGGTGTTTGAAGGGTGGCAGGAGTTGTATACGCAACTGGCATGGTTCTTCAGCAAAGCCGCTTTGCTGACTTTTGGCGGGGCATATGCGGTGTTGCCCTATGTAACGCAGGGCGTGGTGACGCACTATGGCTGGCTGAGTGCCCCGCAAATGATGGATGGTCTTGCGCTGGGCGAGACGACCCCAGGTCCTTTGATCATGGTGGTTACTTTTGTGGGTTTTGTGGCCGGCTATCAGGCGGAACCGCTTGATCCACTCATCACAGGCTTGATTGCCTCGTCTGTGGTGACATTCTTTACGTTTTTGCCGTCTTTTGTGTTCATTTTCGCCGGGGCGCCGTTGATCGAATCTACCAAAGACAACCTCAAGTTAAACGCTCCGCTTACTACCATTACATCCTCAGTGGTGGGTGTAATCGTGAGTCTGGCACTGTTTTTTTCGCGGCATGTGTTTTTCCAGCGCCAGTCATTAGATGTCTTTGCAATCGCATTGACGTGCCTGGCCATGTTGTTGCTAGTACGCTGGAATGTCGGCGTCGTCAAACTTATTGGCCTGTTCTCAATGATGGGATGGCTTCAGAACTCTTTATTTTAGGTGTTGTCTTTTAGATTAACCTTATAAGGGAAGTATCATGAAATTCTTAACCAGATTGCTTTGCTTAAGTTCTATTTTTGGACTGAGCATCACCGCACAGGCCGCGGATGTCGATTTGTACACCATCCCGCTCACAACTTTGCAGGGTCAGCCGTTCGATTTGGCACCTTATCGTGGCAAGCCGATTCTGGTGGTGAATACCGCCAGCAAGTGCGGATTCACGCCTCAGTTTGAGGCACTGGAAGGCATGTATAAGAAGTACAAGGATAAAGGTCTGCTGGTGATAGGTTTCCCGTCCAATGATTTCAAACAGGATCCGGGCAGCAACAAGGAGATTGGCGATTTTTGCCGGCTAACCTACAAGGTGGAGTTCCCCATGATGAGCAAAAGCTCTGTGAGAGGGGACAAAGCAAATCCGTTTTACCAGGCGCTGATTGCCAAGACGGGAACATCACCCAAGTGGAATTTTTATAAATACCTGATATTGCCTGGCGGGAAACAGGTGTATGCGTATAGCAGCTTGACCAAGCCTGATTCCGATGAAATTCTGGAGAAAATTAAACCGTTTCTGCAATAAAAAAGGCGCATCTGCGCCTTTTTATTTTGTGTGAAGATCACGCAGACTTTTTGACGGGTTCTTCTTTACGGATTTTTTGCAGGATAATCGCTGACAGTTCTTCTACAGAACGGCTGGTGGAGTCTGTCCAACTGATACCTGCATTACGCATCAGGTTTTCTGCAGTTGCGATTTCTTTTTTACAGTTTTCCAGCGAAGCATAAAAACTGCCAGCCCTGCGTTCATTACGGACGGCGTGTAGACGTTCAGGATTGATGGTCAGACCAAAGATCTTGTCTGTGTGCTTCAACAAGACTTCTGGCAGACTGCCGCGTTCAAAATCTTCAGGGATCAAGGGGTAGTTGGCGGCCTTGACACCGAACTGCATCGCCAGATAAACGCTGGTAGGGGTCTTGCCGCAACGGGAGACGCCGACCAGAATCACTTCAGCCTCTTCCAGCCCGGAGTTGGTCATGCCGTCATCATGGTTCAGCGTAAAGTTTACCGCATCCATACGGACATCGTACTTGCTTCCCATCGCGCTATGGGCAATACCCGCCCCAGTGAGAGGGGATTGATTCAGTTCCACACCAAGCGGATCAATGAATGTTTCAAACAAATCAATATAATAAGCGTTAGCTTCTTTTAGCTTGTTGCGCCGGCTGATGTCGCCTATCGACATAATGACGATAGGGCGTCCACCATTACGGGATGAAGCCATCTGGATACTGGCTTTGGCTGAAAGTACTTTTTCCATATCATCCACAAACGGCAAGCGTATTTGCCTAAAAGTAGTGCTCGGAAAGTGCTCTAACAGTTTGCCAAGCGCGCCGGCTGTAATGCCTGTACCATCCGAAATAATAAATACAGAGCGATTTTCCATAGCCTTATTTCTTCGTTAGACGCTGCCAAGTTGATACGACTGTGTCAGGGTTAAGAGAGATCGACTTGATACCTTCTTTCACCAGCCATTCAGCAAAGTCCTGATGGTCGGAAGGGCCCTGACCGCAGATGCCGACATATTTGTTGAGCTTGTTCGCAGTGCCGATCGCCATTTTCAGCAGTACTTTTACAGCATCATTACGCTCGTCGAACCCATCCGCAAGGATGCCGGAGTCGCGGTCCATCGCAAGTGTCAGCTGTGTCAAATCGTTGGAGCCGATGGAGAAGCCGTCGAATATCTGCAGGAATTGTTCAGCAAGCAGGGCATTGGAAGGCACTTCGCACATCATGATCAGGCGCAGGCCGTTTTCGCCGCGTTTCAAGCCGTTGGCGGCCAGGATTTCAACCACTTTGTTGGCTTCTTCCAGTGTGCGAACGAATGGGATCATGATTTCCACATTGGTCAGGCCCATCTCATCACGTACTTTCTTCATGGCCTGGCATTCCATCGCGAAGCACTCTTTGAAATCGTCCGCCATATAACGCGCCGCGCCGCGGAAGCCAATCATCGGGTTTTCTTCGTCTGGTTCGTAAATATCACCAGCGACCAGTTTCTTGTACTCGTTGGACTTGAAGTCGGAAGTACGCACGATGACCGGTTTTGGATAGAAAGCGGCCGCAATCGTCGCAACGCCTTCGGCCACTTTGTCGATGTAGAACTGTTTAGGTGAGGCATAGCCACGTGCACGGTTCTTGATGGTGGCCTGCACGGCAGCCGGCATCGCGTCTACATTCAGGATCGCTTTAGGATGGATGCCGATCATGTTGTTGATGACGAATTCAAGACGGGCAAGACCGACACCATCGTTAGGGATCTGTGCAAAGCTGAACGCCATGTCCGGGTTGCCCACGTTCATCATGATCTTGCAAGGGGCTTTGCCCAGCTCGCTATTGGATTGGGTGCTGACATCGAATTCCATCGCGCCGTGATAGACAAAACCGGTTTCGCCTTCTGCACAGGACACGGTGACCACTTCACCTTCGCGCAGCACGTCAGTAGCGTTGACAGCCCCTACGATTGCGGGGATACCAAGCTCACGGGCGATAATGGCCGCGTGACAGGTACGGCCGCCGCGATTGGTTACCAGTGCGGAGGCACGTTTCATGACGGGTTCCCAGTTAGGGTCTGTCATGTCTGCCACCAGCACGTCACCAGGCTGAACCTGATGCATCTCGGCAGGATCCAGCACGATACGCACTGGGCCGACGCCAACCTTCTGCGTCACGGCACGACCAGCCACGATTGGTTTCTCGGCATGTTTTTTCAGTTTGAAGGTTTCGGTGACATTAGTCAGGGCTTCCTGTGATTTCACAGTCTCTGGACGGGCCTGCAGGATATACAGTTTGTTATCCAGGCCATTTTTGCCCCATTCGATATCCATCGGGCAACCGTAATGGGCTTCAATGGTCATGGCGTAGCCAGCAAGCTCAAGAATGTCTGCATCTGATAGGGAGAAACGGTCACTGTCTTTTGGATCCACATCGACAGTATGGGTGGATTTGCCGGCCTGTGTCGCATCAGAGAACACCATTTTGATGAGCTTGGAACCCATGGTACGACGCACAATCGCAGGTTTTCCTTGTGCGAGCAATGGTTTGTGTACATAGAACTCGTCCGGATTCACTGCGCCTTGAACGACAGTTTCGCCCAAGCCGTAGGATGAGGTGATGAATGCGACGTCTTTGAAGCCAGATTCGGTATCGATAGTGAACATCACGCCTGCGCAGCCAATATCGGAGCGCACCATTTGCTGTACACCAGCAGACAATGCGACGTCGGCATGCACGAAGCCTTTGTGTACGCGGTAGGAGATCGCGCGGTCATTATAAAGAGAGGCGAATACTTCTTTAATGGCGTGGGTGATGTTATCCAAGCCGTGAATATTCAAGAAAGACTCTTGCTGGCCAGCGAATGATGCGTCAGGCAAATCTTCGGCTGTGGCGGAAGAGCGTACGGCAAATGTGGTACCCGGCGCAGATTTTTCAATCAGTTTGGCGTAATTCTCGGCGATGGCGCTTTGTAAGGCTGGAGGGAAAGGGGTTTCCATCATCCAGTTGCGGATCTTCGCTCCAGTGACTGCCAATGCCTGCGTATCATCTACATTCAGCTTGTCCAGTTCCGCATTGATCTTCTTGTCAAGGTCGTTATGCTTCAGAAACTCACGGAACGCATGCGCGGTAGTGGCGAAGCCAGTCGGCACGCGCACGCCTTTTGCGGAAAGTTGTGAGATCATCTCGCCGAGGGAGGCGTTCTTGCCGCCGACAGAGCCGACATCGGTGTTACGAAGTTGTTCGAATGGAATGACTAGGCTGGACATACGGAATTCCTTTTGCTTAACTGATTATTTGGTTGCAGCGCGGGTGATAAACTTTTTTATCATATATTCTTTTATTACAGCTCGCAGCACCATTATGCCAAACAAGTTTGGCCGTGTCACGGCCTCTGCTAAGGATTTTTGCGTTAAATTTAACTAAAGTTCGCGTGCAAGAAAATAAGCTCATAGATAGGTTAGAATGTTTGGCTTAAAAACAGCAAAATTGCTCAAGTTAATTCATGTCAGCGCCGATACCTCAACAAGTCTCAATAACAACCTCTGCTCGCCTGCACATGGGGTTCTATGACCTGGAGTCCTCAGGTTTGTTTGGCAGTGTGGGTCTGGCGATAGATATGCCTGAGACATCGCTTGAATTGTCCTGCGGTCAGGCCGCTGGCAGTGACTTGGGTGCCAGCAAGGTGCTAGCGCAGATTATGGAGGGATTGCACGTGGATATGCCTGTGCATGTCTCTGTGCTGCAGGCGATTCCCAGTCACGCAGGTTTGGGGTCGGGTACGCAGATGGCCATGGCGATAGGAGCCGGCTTGAGCGCGCTGCTGAATTTGAAATTGAACACGCATGATGTGGCACGGATTGCTGGGCGAGGGAAGCGTTCTGGTATCGGGGTTGCTGCGTTTGAGCAAGGCGGTTTTCTGGTCGATGCTCGAAATGAGGTTGGAAATGTTATCCCGCAGGTGATAGAACGTCTGGAATTCCCGGAAGGCTGGCGGATTGTCCTGGTGCAGGATAGTGCGCAAACAGGCGTGCATGGCCCGGCTGAAAAACAGGCGTTTCAGGCGCTCAAGCCGGCAAGCGGTAATCTGCGGGAAATGGTGCTTACCAAAATGGTGCCTGCACTGAAACGCCAAGATCTGGCCGTTTTTGAGCGCTGTGTCGCGAGTTTGCAGACTTATAATGGTGATTATTTTGCGCCGATTCAGGGCGGCCGTTATGCCAGCAAAGATGTAGGGCAAGTTTTGGAATGGGTGGAATCGCAGGGGATCGCATGTGTCGGCCAAAGCTCCTGGGGGCCAACAGGGTTTGCAATCGTTGAAAGTGAAGCTTCTGCGCAGCGCCTGCTTCAGGCAGCTCGGCAAACTTTTCAGAATAAGGGTAACATCAGCTTTAATATATGCCGCGGTCGCAACTGCGGTGCTGTTGTTCAAATAAGGTAGTGTTCAAACAGGGTTAATCATGGAAAAAGTCTCCATTCTGCATTTATTCACCGCAGCCAAGAATGCCAGTCCATTCGATGTGAACATGGCATTCGATGCGGGTTTCGATAAGATCATGCCGTACACCAATGTGTTGCCGGACGAGGTCGTACCTCTGACGCAGGATGCGATGTTCTCACGTTCGCCCAGCGGGGTGAAGCGCGAGGCGATATTCATTGGCGGGCGGGATATCGACGTGGCGATGGATATGCTGAAGGCGGCCAAGAGCTGCATGTTCCCTCCGTTCCAGATGTCGGCGATGGCGGATCCTTCCGGCGCTTTTACTACGGCAGCGGCAATGGTGGCAAAGGTCAATTCAAATCTGGCTAAGCAGGGGAAAAGCCTGAAAAATGCCAGCGTGGTCATTTTTGGCGCAAGCGGGCCTGTGGGCAGCTGTGCGGCGGTCATCGCTGCGAAGGAGGGCGCGAATGTGACTCTGGCGGCGCATCGCAGTCTGGATGAGATGGTGCGGCATGCAGAGAACCTGTTCAAACGTTACGGCATGATGCTGGGCGTGATGGATGCAAGCACTGGTGCGGCCAAGAGTGCGCTGGTCTCAAGTGCTGAGGTAGCTTTGTGTTGTGGCCCGGCAGGGGTGCAGGTACTTTCCAGAGCGCAGTTGCAGGCTAGCCCGTCCCTGCGGGTAGTGGCCGATGTGAATGCGGTAGCGCCTTTGGGTGCCGAAGGGGTAGGGGTAAGCGATGACGGCGTGCAGATTGCTGGCACGAATATTATGGGTATCGGCGCGCTGGCTATCGGCAACGTCAAATATGCGACTCAGCATGAACTGCTGAATTCCATGTTAGAGCAAGAACATCCAGTGTATCTGGACTTTTTGTCTGCCTACGAGAAAGCCAAGACTTTGGTCTGATCCTTGGTTGCGCACCTTCTGATTATTGCCTACTCTGCGCGAGCCTATGCGCAGATGGCGGTGCGTGAAGGTTTCCACGTTACGACGCTGGATGCGTTTGCGGATAGTGATACTCGGTCCGTAGCGCAATCTTCCCACATGCTGAAGCTGCAGGATGGCGTGATAGATATGGAAGTTTTTCAGTCGCAGGTCGCGGCATTTAATCTTTCCCAGTTTGATGCGGTGTTATATGGAAGCGTATTCGACAACGCACCCCACTGCTTGCGCTGGCTGGAACAGCATGTGGCTGTCAAAGGCAATCGCGCAGAGACGCTTGCTGCAGTACAGGATAAGCCCAGGTTCTTTACGTCGCTGCAGCAGTTAGGTATCCCATTCCCGCATACGGTCTACGACGCAGTGTCCGCTTCGGTTAATGAAGGTTGGCTGGTGAAGCGTTCGCAGGCTTGTGGCGGAGCGCATATACAGAAATGGTGCGGAGAAGTGGTGCCGACAGGGGCTTATCTGCAACGGCAAATCCCAGGAATGCCGGTTTCGCTGCTGTTCTATGCCAATGGAGAGTCTGCCTGCAAGATCGGATTCAATCGTCTGCTTGTACGTGATGCTGCCGAATTCCCGTTTCAATTTGCGGGTGCCGTGAGCCGCTATGTGATGCCAGATGCTGCTGCCAAGGTGCTTCTGGATGCTGCACAAAAGCTCACGCGGCATTATTGGCTGCAGGGTATGAATAGTCTGGATGCGATTCTGACAGATGAAGGTGTTTGGATTCTGGAGCTTAATCCTAGGTTGAGCGCTAGCGCCAGCCTTTATCCAGCCATGCCGCTCATCCGCATGCAGCTTGACTTGCAGGCCGATGGTTTTTTCTCGGGAGGACCCGGCGACCTACCATCCTGTTCAGAAATGATCGTTTTTGCCGATAAAGACATCGTGATTCCTGAGAGTATGCGTTATCCGGCATGGGTGGCCGATATTCCCGTTGCAGGACAAACCATCCCCAAGCATAATCCTGTTTGTAGTGTGCTGGCGCAAGCCGACACACCAGATGCGGCATTGGCGTTGCTGATGCAGCGCTATAATCAATTGAAAATCCAACTAAAAACCTGTTTAGAGCCTTGATGATGACGACATTGAATACTTCCAGCTGGCCAAGTGTGAATCGTTTGACCAATCCGTTAGTGGAGCATCTGATTGCTAATGCAGACGCCTTGCGCGTTGCGGTGAAGCAGTTGCCGATAGGCTGCACGATCGTAGATGCCGGCATCGAAGCCTCTGGCAGCCTGGAAGCAGGACGGCTGATTGCCGGGGTATGTATGGGCGGCTTGGGGAATGTCAGCTTCGTGCAAAATAACACTTTCGCCAACTGGCAGACGCATATCCAGGTGCACGCCAATAACCCGGTGCTGGCTTGTCTCGGCAGCCAGTATGCGGGCTGGAGCCTGAGCCATGAGAAGTTCTTTTCATTGGGCAGTGGCCCGGCACGCGCCATCGCGCAGCGGGAGGAGTTGTTCAAGGAGCTGGCTTATAAGGATAGTGCGGACAAGACCGTGCTGGTGCTGGAGACTGATCAGGTTCCACCGGATGAGGTAGTCAAAAAAGTTGCGCGTGACACCGGGATATCGGCCAAGCATCTGACATTCATCCTGACACCTACCCGCAGTCTGGCTGGGGTGACCCAAATCGTAGGGCGTGTGCTGGAAGTGGCGCTACATAAGGCGCATACGCTGCATTTCCCACTGGAGAATATCGTAGATGGTATCGCTTCAGCTCCGTTGCCGCCGCCTTCGCCCAACTTTATTACCGGAATGGGGCGCACCAACGATGCGATTCTGTATGGCGGGCAAGTGCATCTGTATGTGAAGGGCAGTGATGAGACTGCCAAACAATTGGCAGAGAATATGCCCAGCAATACCAGCAAGGACTATGGAAAGCCATTTGCAGAAACGTTCAAGGCAGTCAATATGGATTTTTATAAGATCGATCCCCTGCTGTTCTCTCCCGCTAAAGTGATGGTAAGCAATCTCGATACCGGGCACACATTTTCAGCTGGTGTTTTAAATGAAAATATTATAAATCAGTCATTTAAATAACATATTAAAAGTATTAGTTTAAATGAAGTCGGTCGTCATATTCACCGATGAGCCCCATGTGCATGGCGGCTGGCATGGTAAGCAGCTGGAAGCTGCATTCGCGAATCGACATGTGAAGGTGCAGTTCGTTTCTTTGGCGGATTGTGTGCTTGATTTTTCCGGTAGTGCTGTGGGGATATGTCTTCCTGATGATGCCGGCAATCCCGAGTTGGTCTTCGTGCGCGGCATCGCTGGCGGCACCCTGCAGCAGATTACCACGCGTCTGAACGTACTGCATATGCTGGCGATGCAAGGCGCCTGTGTCGTTAACACCGGAAAAGCCATCGAGCGGACAGTGGATAAGGCCATGACGACTTTCCTGCTCAAGCAGCAAAATGTTCCTACCCCCGCGACCTGGGTGTGCGAGTCACGCCAGCAGGCGCATGCGCTGATTCATGAGCAATTGGATGCAAAAAACAAACTATTGATAAAGCCTTTGTTTGGCTCACAAGGGCGTGGTATCAGGTTGCTGGACTCACAGAGCGTTTTGCCGTTGCCGATGGATGCTTTGGTGGATGGTGTGTTTTACTTGCAGAGATTTGTCGAAACCGGACAACAATCTCATGATTACCGGGTGTTAGTGGTAGGTAATGAACCTGTCGCAGCGATGCGTCGCAACGGACAAAGTTGGCTCAATAATGTGGCCCAAGGGGCGCAATGCGAATGGATAGACGACAAGGACATTCTCGAATTGGCAGTAAAAGCAGCACTGGTTTTGGAGATTGATTATTGCGGCGTAGATGTGATCCGTGATGCGCATGGTCAATTATATGTGCTGGAGGTCAACAGTATTCCTGCCTGGCGCGGTTTGCAAAGCGTAACGGGTTTTAATATCGCGCAAACACTAGCGGACTTTGCGCTGAAGAAAGCCACCCGATGAATTCATTATCTCAGCAGCTTGCACAGGCTTATCTTGAGGCGTGTCTGTTGGAGTTGCAGGCGCTCAAGCCTGGAAATGTGCATGCGTTTGCCGATGGGCATGGCATGACTGTCCAGGACTTTATCCGCAGCGCAGAAGTGTCTAGCCAGATGATTGCGCAGCCGGCCCTGACATTCGGGCAGCGTATTTTTCAGGCTGTGGAGATTACACAGAAAGCTGTGTCCTGCAATACTAATCTGGGGATTGTGTTGCTTTGTGCGCCAGTAATCCAGGCTATTCTCTTGCGGAATGAAAATGCCCTGCAAGCCAATATCCATGCGGTGATTCAGGCGTCGGATATGCAAGATGCCGAGGATTGCTTTGCGGCGATCCGTCTGGCGAACCCTGGTGGCCTGGGTGAAAGCCCGCAACATGATGTGCGTGCGCTGGCAAAAGTGACGTTGCCAGAAGCTATGCGGGAAGCGCAAGACAGGGACATGATCGCGCGGCAGTATGCTGATGGATTCGCAGAAGTGTTTGCGAGTGCTGGCTTCTATCTGCAGATGCGTGAAACGCATAATCCGGCATGGTCCGCCACGGCGCTGTATCTCAACATCCTCAGCCAGTGGCCGGATAGTCACATAGTGCGTAAGCAGGGAATGCCGACTGCGCTAGAGGTGCAGGCTGAAGCGGCGCAGCAGCTCGCCGCGTTCCTGTCGCTGGAAAACCCCAAGCTGGCGCAGAAGTCTTTGCTCAAATGGGATAAATCGCTCAAGGAGCGCGAAATCAATCCTGGCACCAGTGCCGATCTGACGGTGGCTGCTATTTTTGCGGGCAGCCTGCTTTAATCTTGTCTGTGCGCATGTGCATACTGTCCATACACCGTACAAAAATTGCGCTATAATATCAGCTTAAAAATTTTCTAAATGACCAATTTGAGGAGGATGCGATGGCAAATTTATTAGATCAACTGAAAAGTATGACCACAATTGTGGCAGATACCGGTGATGTAGAAGCGATTAAAAGCGTTAAACCAGTAGATGCAACAACCAACCCATCTTTGGTGTTGAAGGCGAGCCAAATCCCTCAATACGCACCTTTGATTGAAACTGCGATTGCCTACGCAAAAGCACAAGGCGGTAGCAAAGAAGCGCAAATTGAAAACGCAGCTGATAAATTGGCCGTGCTGATTGGTACAGAAATCACTAAAGTGGTTCCTGGCCGTATCTCAACCGAAGTGGATGCTAAACTGTCTTTCAACGTAGATGCAATGGTAGCCAAAGGCCGCAAACTGATTAAATTGTACGGTGAGTCTGGCGTAAGCAAAGACCGTGTACTGATTAAGTTGGCCTCCACTTGGGAAGGTATCAAAGCCGGCGAGATCCTGGAAAAAGAAGGCGTCAACTGTAACCTGACTCTGCTGTTCGGTTTCGGTCAAGCCCGTGCTTGTGCTGAAGCTGGCGTGTTCCTGATTTCCCCATTCGTTGGCCGTATCCTTGACTGGTACAAAGCGAAAAACCCAGGTACTGAATACACACAAGAAACTGATCCAGGTGTTGTTTCCGTACGCAACATTTATCAATACTATAAAGAGCACGGTTACAAAACCATCGTGATGGGCGCATCTTTCCGTAATACCGGTGAATTGATCGCTCTGGCTGGCTGTGACCGCCTGACAGTGTCTCCGAACCTGCTGCAAGATTTGGCTGCAACCGAGGGTACACTAGCTCAAGTGTTGAAAGATGGTGGCAAAACCAAGACTCCACCAGCAAAAATGACTGAAGAAGAGTTCCGCTTCGAGTTGAACCAGGATGCGATGGCAACCGAGAAATTGGCTGAAGGTATCCGCGGTTTCGTGGCTGACCAGAAGAAATTGGAAGACGCTTTGGCTGCCAAGCTGTAATTGCAGTATCTGATTTATGTTAATGCCTAGTCTTTTTTGACTTTGGCATTGACATAATCAGGTGGGACACATTAAGATTTAAGTCCCAACTTTAAATAAATAAGTTAGCTTAAAAACAATCGGTGCGTTAGTTGTTGTTGGCGCATTAAAACTTTTATCACACGGAGAAAACCATGGCATTAACACAAATGGCATTAGACTCATTGGACTTTGACGCAACCGTTGCATTGGCAACTAAAGTTGCTCCACACGTTGACATTCTGGAAATCGGTACCCCATGCATCAAGCACAACGGTATCAAATTGCTGGAAACTCTGCGCGCTAAATTCCCAAACAACAAAATCCTGGTTGACCTGAAAACCATGGACGCTGGTGAATACGAATCAGAGCCATTCTACAAAGCTGGCGCTGACATTTGCGTAGTTTTGGGCGTATCCGATATCGGTACAATCAAAGGCGTGATCAAAGCTGCAAACAAATACGGCAAAAAAGCTCAAGTTGACATGATCAGCGTTGCTGACAAAGTTGCAAAAGCTAAAGAAGTTGCTGCTGCTGGCGCACACATCATCGGTATCCACACTGGTCTGGACCAACAAGCTGCTGGTCAAACACCTTTCGCTGACTTGGCTGCTATCTCTGGCTTGAACCTGGGTACAGAAATCTCTGTAGCTGGTGGCGTTAAAGCTGCAACCGCTGCTCAAGTACGTGACGCTGGTGCTACCATCATCGTTGCTGGTGCTGCTATCTACGGTGCTGCTGATCCAGCTGCTGCTGCTGCAGAAATCACCAAAATCGCTCACGGTTAATTGACTGTAAATTCGGGCTGAAAGGCTAGAATTTATTGAGCAAGCTAAAATCCCGACCCAGTAATGTGTCGGGATTTTTATTTTATAGTTTATAGATCGAAGGAATGATGATGGACCATCAACAATTTATTTTAGACAACCTGAAACGTATCGTTGACGTAACAGATAAGAGCAAAGGTGCAGAACTGCTGAAGTTGGTTCAAGGCGCTGGCCGTACTTTTATCGGTGGTGCTGGCCGCTCGCTGCTGGTATCCCGTTTTTTCGCAATGCGTCTGATGCACGCAGGTTACAACGTCAACATGGTGGGTGAGGTTGTTACTACTGCAATCAAGCAAGGCGACCTGTTGATTCTGGTTTCCGGCTCTGGTGGTACAGAAACGCTGTTGCCTTTCGTGAAGAAAGCCAAATCCGTTGGCGCTAAATTCTGCGTGATTTCCATGAAGAAATCTTCTGCGATGGCGGATCAGGCTGACTTGGTTATCCAAATTGGTCAGGATGATAGTTTCCCGCTGGTGAAAGGTATGCCAATGGGTTCGCAGTTCGAGCTGTCTGCTTTGGTTTTCCTGGAAGGCGTTATCTCCCAGTTGATTTTTGACAAAAACCTGACAGAAGAGGGTATGCGCGCACTGCATGCCAATCTGGAATAAGTCTTTATTCTGTAAAAAACCCGGCTGATGCCGGGTTTTTTATTGGCATATCTCTGCAATCTCATGCGCAGAGATTTTACCGCTGTGTAAAGCGGTTGCAATCAGAACGCCTGCAATACGGTGTGCCTTGAGTAGTTTTAGGTCGGTTAAGTCACGTACACCGCCGGCAGCGTATACAGCGGATTGCTTGCTGAGCCTTTGTAAGGATTGTATCCGCAGCAAATCAGGCCCCTGGTTGCTGCCTACCGCATTGAGCGTCATGCAAATGACTTGTGGGGGCCAAAGTTTGCAGTCTGCATGTGCTTGCGATAAACCCAGTGGTTTTCCATCAAGATAATCCAGAGAAAGAATAAAACTTTGGTTCAGCTTCTGACGCATCTGACCAAACTCGTCTGCTTTGGCAATACTTTCTGAGCCAATGATGTTTAGTAGATTGTTTGCACGTAGAGAGAATGACTTGCCGCTATCTACCCACCAGGTAATCTTAGGATATTGGCTGCAAAGCTGTTCAATCAGGCGGCTATGTGAGCCGGTGCCCTGGATAGCATCAATATCTGCGATATAGATGGTGTTAAATGGGTATAATTTCAGCAAGCCTGACACGATATCGGAAGGATTGCTGCTATCGCTGAGGCTGGATTTGATAGGCTGGTACTGTGCGCGTAAGCCATGCTTGGCATGCACCACCTGATTGTCTTTCAAATCAATGACTGGAATAATTTGCACTGAATAATTTGCAGAAACATATTAAAAAAATCTTTGTGTGTGAATTTATCACGGCAGGCGGCTTCACGGGGCAGGAATTACCACAAAAACTGTTAAACGAAGGTTTGCTGATGCGCGATGCCTTGCTGCGCGATCTGGCTGACTTGCCATACGAAATTACGGTCACATGTGATGCGCGCATAGCGTGTCCCAGTGTGCCTTGTACGACGATACAGACGGCAGACGACCCGTGGCAGGTTTGGAAGGACTGTATGCATCAGGCAGATGCGGTTTGGCTGATTGCGCCCGAAACTGATAATATCTTGCTGAAGCTGATGGAAATGGCATGCCTGGAAGGTGCATGGATATTGGGCTGCAGCCCTGCAGCCGTTCGAGTAGCAAGCAGAAAATCCAGTACCTTTTCAATATTAACCGAGGCTGGGGTGACTATCGTGCCGACTTACGATTATGGAAACTGGCCACGATTGCCAGGCATATCCTATCTGGCCAAACCTGACGACGGAGCGGGGTGTGAGGATACGGTCTGTTTTGCCCAAGCTGAAGATTTGGATGAATGGCTGATACAACATCAAGCAATAGCGTCCCATGTGGTTCAGCCATATCTGACCGGCATTTCAGCCAGCCTGTCTTGCATCATGCACGAAGGGCGTGCAGTCGTATTGAGCGTCAATAGGCAGCACATAGCGTTGAACGGACACACCCTCAGCTTTACCGGTGTGGGCGTCAATGCTTTGCCTGAACTGTGGAGCCTGGCTGAGCCTTTGGCGCATCAGGTTGCTTCTGCCTTGCCTGGGTTGTCGGGCTATGTTGGTATCGATGCCATATTGCAGGATGGCAGGCTGGTCGTAATCGAGATCAATCCTCGGTTGACGACCAGTTATGTTGGTTTACGTGAATCTATTGGGCAAAACCCTGCTGCGCTTATTCTGCTTATGTTGGAACAAGCAGATTTCAAGCCTGGCGACCTGATCAGAAAGCGTGTGGATATCCATGTCTAAAGCCAATATCGTCGGATGGGACATCGGCGGGGCGCATCTGAAATTTGCAGCACTGGATGTCAATGGTGATTTGCTTGCTATAGAACAACGGGCTTGTGCCTTATGGCGCGGGCTGGATGTGTTGGAAGGGGTGATGATAAATGCGGTCAAAGATTTTGATCTGCAAGGGGCGCAGCATTTCGCCACGATGACGGGTGAGTTGGTGGATCTGTTTGATTCACGCCCGCATGGAGTGCAGGCGATTGCGGATTGCACGATGACTATTCTGGGCGCCGGCACCCGTTTTTATGCAGCAGGGCATGGCTGGGTGTCCGCGGCGGATGCAGGTGCAGCAGCACGTTATATCGCTTCGGTCAATTGGCATGCCAGTGCCAGCTGGCTTGCACAATATCTGCCCGATGCCTTGTTGGTGGATATCGGTAGTACGACTGCAGATATTATCCCGATGCGGGATGGCCAGATCTTTCTGGCAGACATGAGCGATGCAGAACGCATGCGCGATGATAGCCTGGTATACAGCGGCGTAGTGCGCACGCCGGTGATGGCGCTGGCGAATAAACTGGATTTTGAAGGTGCACAGATAAATGTGGCTGCAGAGTATTTTGCCACGATGGCGGATGTATATCGCGTACTGGGTGATCTGGAGGAAGGATACGACATGGCAGATACTGCAGACGGCAAAGGCAAGGGCGTATTGGAAAGCGCGCGACGGCTGGCACGCATGGTGGGGCATGATCTGGAAGATAAATCGCTGGAAGTCTGGCGCAATTTGGCGAATACTTGCAAGCAAATGCAAATGCAACAGATAAAATCCGCAATGCTGAAACACCTGACTCCCAGAATGATGGTGATTGGTGCCGGCGTAGGAGCGTTTTTGGTCAAAGCGATTGCAGAAGACTTAGGGCGGACTTACGAGCCGGTATCAGCGCGCTTCCCAGAGCAGGCTGATTTTGGCCCTTGCCTACCTGCGTATGCGGTTGCAAAATTGGCGGCACAGGATGCTTGAACACGATTTGCCTTACCACCACGATACGGCCAGGCTGTTTGCGCCGCTGGCACATGACGACTGGGCAATGCTGCTGGATAGTGGCCAAGCGCTCGACCCGCAGACTGGCCAGCCAGGCAGCCAGTATGGGCGTTATGACATTGTCGTGGCGGAACCATTTGTGACCATGGTGACGCGGATGGGCGTGACGACCATCACCAGCTTTGGTCATCAACAAATATCCGAACAAGACCCTTTCAGCCTGCTCAAGGATTTGCTGGCAAAATACCCGACAGTGAAAACCGGCGCTACATTTGCCGGTGGGGCGGTGGGGTATTGGGGTTATGACCTTACACGCACGGATGCACATCTTCAACCGCGAGCACAAGCTGTGCCCGAGATGATGATAGGTTTGTATGATTGGGCGATACTGGTGGATCACCGCGCCAAGACAAGCAAATTGGTATCGCACGCGGTGTTGCCGCGCACACGAGAAAATTGGGATGCCCTGAAAGCCAGCTTTAATGCGGTTGCCAGCAATGCCGATTCAAAGCCTTTCGTTGTGAATGGCAGGCCTGCGGCCAATTTCTCGCATGCGGGTTATCATCAAGCGATAGACAGGATCCATCAGTATATCCGTGCAGGAGATTGTTATCAGGTCAATCTCTCTCAGCGTTTTCAGGTGCCGGTGACAGGGGACGCTTGGACAGCGTATCTGAAACTGCGTGAGATCAGTCCGGCACCATTCATGGCCTTTATGCAGTTGCCAGACATGGAGCGTCAGCAGTTCCAGATACTTTCCAATTCACCGGAGCGTTTCCTGCAAACCGACGGGGAGCATGTGGAGACCAGGCCTATCAAAGGTACACGCCCTCGTGATCCCGATGCCTTGCGGGATGCGGCGAATGCGCGTGAGCTGCTGGATAGCATCAAAGATCGTGCCGAGAACCTGATGATCGTCGATTTGCTGCGCAATGATATCGGCAAGGTTTGCTGTACCGGTTCCGTCCGTGCGGATACATTGTTCCAGTTGCAGAGTTTTGCCAATGTGCATCATCTTGTTAGCATTGTGACCGGCAAACTGAAACACACCGCCACGGCAGTAGACCTTTTACAGGCATGCTTCCCGGGTGGTTCAATCACTGGAGCCCCCAAATTGCGTGCCATGCAGATCATCGACGAACTGGAGCCTGATACCCGCGGCGTGTATTGTGGGGCTATCGGTTATATCGGGTTTGATGGTCAGATGGATACCAATATCGCGATACGCACAGCAGTAGTGCAAAATGGTGATTTTACGTATTATGCGGGCGGAGGGGTTGTGATAGACTCTGTGCCGGAAAACGAATATCAAGAAACGCTCAACAAAGCTGCCAGTATGGAAAAGTGCCTGGCTGCTTTTTCAAAGTGACGATTCAAGAAAATCAGAAAACACACGATATAGTAATTTTAGCGACAGGAATAAAATATGCCTTGGGAACGTGCGATATGGGTGGTCAAGATTGGTGGCAGTTTGCTTGGCTCGCCGGAGCTGGAGCGTTGGCTGGAGATTTTTGCCAAGTTCAGTGATGGCAATATCGTGATCGTGCCAGGTGGCGGCTTGTTTGCAGACGCGGTGCGCGATGCACAGAAGCTTTCCAAGATGAGCGATGCCTCCGCGCACCGTCTGGCCGTGCTGGCGATGGATCAATATGGTCTGCTGATGGCCAGCATGAATCCTTCATTGGCAATTGCCAGAACCGAGATGGAAATCGACGAGCGTACCTGGCAGCACCGCGGCATCGTCTGGCTGCCGAGCCAGATGGTGTTGGCTGACGACAGTATTCCTCAGACATGGGATGTCACTTCGGACAGTATCGCCGCATGGCTGGCAGAAAAGCTCGGTGCCCAGCATCTGGTGCTGGTGAAATCTGACAAACCGGATGAATCTGAACTCTGCCTGCGTATGATGACCAAGACCGGCATGGTGGATCAGGCATTCAGTGATTTTGTCATCAATAAGACTTTCGGTCGCTGGATGTTGAAGAAAACTGATTTCGAATATTTCCTCGAAGGTCTCAGTACGAATACGCTGGCGAAAGTCGGCTCCTCACTTAAGCTGCACTAGTCCTGTCGAATGGCTGGAAACACATATACCGATGTACAAATAACCGAAAGGCTTCAGTCAGAGCTGCCGCATTGGTATCTGGAGAATGGCTGGATTCGCCGCAAATATAAAACCAGCGGCTGGAAAGCCACATTAATGATTGTGAATACCATTGGCCATTTGGCTGAAGCTGCCTGGCATCACCCTGATCTGACTGTCTCCTATGCATTTGTCATTGTGAAATTGATGACACATGATGCCAAAGGAATCACGGATAAAGATTTCGAGCTGGCCAAAAAGATAGAGGAAGTGATTGCCTGGCAACCCGGGAAAACGGACGGGGCGCTGGAGGGCACGCCCAACGACGACCCGCGATTCAAATATATCAAATACGATTAATTCTGGCTTTCCTGCCAGGGTTTAAAGGAAATTACAGTTCTGTTTGTTTCTCGAACTTGCCGTAATGCAGCATGATGGTGGGTAAAATCAGCAGATTCAAAATAGTCGACGTGACCAAGCCGCCCACAATGATAGTGGCCATGGGGCCTTCGATCTCACGCCCTGGCTGACCGCTGCCAGCCGCAAGCGGCAGCAGGCCTAGAGCCGTTACTAGCGCAGTCATCAGGATGGAAGGTAACCGTTCCGAGGCGCCACGGATACATGTTTGCAGGTTCCAGACGCATCCTTCCTCATCAATGAGATGCTGATAATGCGAGACTAGCATGATGGAATTACGCAAGGTGATGCCAAACAAGGTGACAAAACCTACCAGTGAGCCAAGCGAAATCCAGCCGCCTGTGAGCAAGGCAGCCAGTACCCCGCCTATCAAGGCAAATGGCAGATTGGCAAAAGTCAGTAACAGATTGCGTAGCCGCCCAAAAGCGATATAAAGCATGAGGAAAATCGCTACCCCCGCCAGCAATGAATGTACGATCAGATCTTCACGGGATTTGGCGTTCGCCTCAGCCTCTCCGGTGAATTCCAGATAATTGCCTCTACTAAGCTTGACCTCTTGTCGGATGCGTTTTTTGAGTTCATTGTTAAATGCTGCCAAATCGCGACCATGAACATTGGCTGTGATGGTTTGGATGCGTTTTGCGCTATCGTGCAGGATCTTGGAGCGCCCATTTTCCTGACTGATGAATGCAACGTCTTTCAGATGCAGTAGTCGACCTTCCACATTGAATAGTGGAATATTGCCAATATCCCCTATATCGTCACGAGCGTCTTTTTCCAGTTGTACACCTAGCCCAACCACGCGGCTGCCCATATAGATTTGTGCAACGGGAACGCCTTCATGTGCTGCACGGATGGTATCTAATACTGTGGCAGGTTGCAGGCCCCAGATGGCAAGTTTGTCCGGGCGCAGGCGAATGGTGATCTCCGGTGTGCCTGGCGGGGATTGCAAGAGTACATCCTGCGCCCCTTTGATGCTTGAAACTATCGCGGCGACCCTCTGCGCATCGCGATCCATGGCATCCAAATCCTGACCGTAAAGATTGATGACAGTGCTGGCCGCATAACCCGAGATGGTTTCTTCAATGCGCTCAGTCAAGAAGGTGTTGATAGCGAAATTGACACCGACAAAACCTGGTTCTGCCACGCCGTCACCATCCAGGTCTTTGAGTTCGCCTGCCAATGCTTCTCGGATATCATCCAGGATGCGGTTTTGTTCGTCACCAGACAAAGTGCCAATCTCGATTTCGAACTCGCTATAGTGTGTGCCAAACGTGTCTGCGCCATTGGGGGCACGTCCTACCCATTGGGTGACTGACTTGACCCCTTTGATGTTAGAGATCACTTTTGCCACTTGCTTGCCAAGCCGTAACGATTCCTTTTCTGACGTGCCTGGAACCGCTGTCATATGCATAATGAAATGCCCTTCGTGCAAGGCCGGAATGAACTGGCTCTTGAATAATGGCAGGCTTCCCAACCCCAGCCCGATAAGTACAAAGCTTGTCACGATGATAGTCTTGTAGTGCCGCTCGATAGTATTCAACAGAGTGACATATCGGTCTTTGATGGTTTTGATGACAGGGGGGTCTTC
>JAKOWL010000157.1 GCA_029781535.1 Pseudomonadota bacterium | reverse complement strand
GTCACTTGATTGCCAGCTGTCCAGTTACCTTGCAGCATCGCGATATTCACCCGGTCATAGATGGTGTCATAATCAAGCAAGCCAAAAAAGGAGGCTGCATTCTTGAAATATCGCAACTCGGTACCCACAGCGCGACGTTCAGCCATTCCGTCCGCGTTCTGCTGTATCGCATAGACATTGCCGCTAATACTATCACTTGGCGCACCGAATTCTATTGCTGACCCATAGAACTGCCTATTGGTTTGTATAGGAGAATGCGTACCATTGTCCGGTACGCCTGCTACACCAGTAATTCTGAATTTATCATTAATGATGTATTTTGCCAGACCACCATCGAACCTCCCCAGAATCCCTTGGGAGTTACCTGGTTGCCGTCCCAGCCTGATTGAGTATCCAAGCAGCTTATCCTCATGATCCCAGTATGCAGCATTCAAGCGATTGATATCACGGTAATTATCACCTGGTGGAAAATTATGCGTTTGTGCGTCACGAACCACCAACTTGTCATCATATTGGTTATGACGCCAGCGAGCCGTAGTATCAAAGCTGGTTACCAAAGCTGATTGATCTGTATTGGTGGTACTTGTTTTAACACCAGCATTATTTGTAGTTGTCAGCGACTTACCACCATAATAATATTGAGAAAGGCTGCCGAACATACTTTTCTGATCGACGCGATTAATGGTTTTCTTGGTAGTGACCTTATTCTCGGCAACTTGCGCTTTCCCTTCATTGATAGCTGCCAGACGCTCTTTCACCCTCTGAGCGCCCGCACTTTGAGGATATAGTCTCAGGTATAACTCGTATTCAACTTTAGCTTTGATAAAGTCACCATTCTTCTCACGTGCATTACCTACCAACTCCTGCGCTTCCTGGGTGTTTTCATTGGGCGGCAAATTCAACAACCTGTTGAACATTTGCACTGCACTCTCATACTCACCCGCCTTCATGGCAGCCTTGCCAGACTGCATCAATTGTGCCGAAGTGGCGTTTGCCGGGGGCATTGGAACTGTCAGTTTAGGCTCGACAAAGGTAGCGACTGGCTCTGCACGTAAAGGAACGCGGATGATGATACTATGGTTATCATCACCCAGCCGCACTTTGTAAGTACTGGTGGTATCAAACTTGATCAGTAATGTTTTATTAGTTTCTACGCGACTACCCGTTGCCCTACACTGCGCCTGACCCCTGTTCGTCACGGCAATCACTTCAGGAAAAGTCACGACAAAAGGCGTAATCAAGTTCCCTTTTGGGGAGCTTTTGGATTCTTGGATACGCATCTGTTCTGCCAAACAAGGATCAGGAATATCAAACGTGATTCGAAGCGTATCGCTTGGGCCATCAGGGAAGTGACGCAGATATGTTACCGGAGAGGTAAAATTGATTCGGATATCCGCTTCATCGCCCACAGGAATAATTTCTGGCTCGTCCAATATCTGAACTACATCCGAACTAGAAACGCCGCCAGCAAACGCAGAAATTGACCAGAACAATAGAACAAATAGTCGAAAACTCCGCATATTACTCCTCAAATCTTATAATTATCATGCGGTTAGTATATCAACTTAATGCAAAATAGCAATAAGGCGTGTATAAAAATCACACGCCTATCAAATTATTACTTATCGAACGTTTTTGTTGTATGACAAGCGCTACAATCCGCGTTCGTAACAGGATGATCGCTTGGCTTCCCTTTGGCATAAGTTCCATTATGACACGCTGCACAGCCGCTGGTGATTCCAGTATGGTTCATGCTCGCGCCACTGAAGCTAGTAAAGTTTTTGTGGCACTGGTCACAACTCAAGTTAGTGGGCAAATGGTTCGAGGGTTTACCTTTAGCCGTCGTACCATTATGGCAATTGTTACATGTGCCTGCAGCGACACCGGTATGGTTAAATGCAGCACCTGCAAAGCTGGTGAAGGATTTATGGCAAGTCTCACAGCCTGCATTGGTTGCAACGTGAGTCGCAGGCTTGCCTAACGCTATTGTACCGTTGTGACAGTTAGCGCAACCAGTCGTGATGCCGGTGTGATTCATTGTAGTGCCAGCAAATGTTGTAGTTGATTTATGGCAGATATTACATTCCTGTGTCGTTGGCACGTGATTAGCCGGCTTGCCTAACGCAGACACCCCGTTATGACATGTTGAACACCCGGTAACAATTCCAGTATGGCTGAATGTTGCAGGCACCCAGGCAGTCGTTCTGTGGCAAGTATCACATGACTGTGTTGTCACAATATGGTTTGCAGGCTTGCCTGTCGCTGTCGAGCCATTGTGACAATTCGCACAGGTACCAGCTGCCACGCCTGTATGACTGAATGCAGCTCCCGCAAAGGTCGTAAAGTTTTTATGGCAAGTCTCACAACTTGCATTTGTAGCCACGTGATTGGCTGGTTTAAAGACCGGGGTTACGCCCTGGAAGCTGCTGCCGTTATGGCAGGTTGCACAACCAGTTACGATACCAGTATGGTTCATTGTCGTGTTGGCAAACGATGTGAACGTTTTGTGACAGGTATCACAAGACATCGAGGTAGGGATATGGTTGGCGCCTTTACCGATCGCAGTAGTATTGTTATGGCAGGTCGCACAACTACCCGGAGCCACGCCTGTGTGGTTAAAGGCCGCCATTGCAAACGATACTGTAGAAGTATGACAGGTCTCACAAGGCGCACCCGTTGCCACGTGATTAGCAGGCTTAAAGAGCGGAGTCACACCCTGGAAGCTGCTGCCGTTATGGCAGGTCGCACAGCCCGAGCTGATGCCAGTGTGGTTCATCGTCGTATTGGCAAACGATGTCGTCGATTTGTGGCAGGTATCACAGGACATCGACGTAGGGATATGGTTGGCACCTTTGCCAAGCGCAGTTGTGTTGTTATGGCAGGTAGCACATGTTCCCGGAGCCACGCCCGAGTGGTTGAAGGCCGCCGTTGCAAATGAAGCTGTTGAAGTATGGCATGTTTCACACGGTGCACTCGTCGCTACGTGATTGGCAGGTTTGGAGACCGGAGTCACGCCCTGGAAGCTGCTGCCGTTATGGCAGGTCGCACAACCCGAGCTGATACCGGTGTGGTTCATCGTCGTGTTGGCGAACGATGTCGTCGATTTGTGGCAGGTATCGCAAGCTAACGAGGTTGGAATATGGTTGGCACCTTTGCCAAGCGCAGTTGTGTTGTTATGGCAGGTAGCGCATGTGCCAGGGGCAACACCGGAGTGGTTGAAGGCTGCCGTTGCAAACGTTGTTGTAGAAGTATGGCAAGTCTCACACGCCGCACTCGTCACAATATGGTTGCTTGGTTTGGAGACCGGAGTCACGCCCTGGAAGCTGCTGCCGTTGTGACAGGTCGCACAGCCGCTGGTGATGCCGGTGTGGTTCATTGTCGTATTGGCGAACGATGTCGTCGATTTGTGACAGGTATCGCAAGCTAACGAGGTTGGAATATGGTTAGCACCTTTGCCAAGCGCCGTTGTGTTGTTGTGGCAAGTCGCACATGATCCAGGCAGCACTTTAGAGTGGTCATAAACTGCGCCCTTAAAGCTGGTGGTGGACTTGTGGCAGGTCTCACAGGCTGCCGTGGTAGCAATATGGTTGCTTGGTTTGGAGACCGGGGTCACACCCTGGAAGGCGCTGCCGTTATGGCAGGTCGCACAACCACTGGTGATGCCGGTGTGGTTCATCGTCGTATTGGCGAACGATGTCGTCGATTTGTGACAGGTCTCACAAGCCGCCGTGGTCGGGATGTGGTTGGTCGCC
>JAKOWL010000154.1 GCA_029781535.1 Pseudomonadota bacterium | reverse complement strand
TGGCGCGGTGTCTACCGGGACGGTATCCGAGCCGGCGCTGCCAGGGTTGCCGGCAACATCGGTGTAGCTGGCGTTGCTGACGCTCACCGAGCCGGTGCCGGTGAAGCCGGCAGTGGCGGTATAGGTGGCGGTGTACACCAATGGGTCCGCCGTGGCGGTCAGGCCGCTGATCGTGCCGCCTACTGCGCTGATGTCCGCCGCTGTGAAGCCGACCGGGGCTTCACTGAAGGTGAAGGTGACCTGCGAGACGCTGTCCGCGACGTTGAGCGCGGCGTCCACGATGTTGACCACGACCGTCGGTGCGCCAGGTGTTACATCTCCAGGTATTGATGCCGGCAAAACGCCTTGTTCTGGTTCAGCAACAGCAAATCTGATTTCAGGTGTTTCGTTGCGGCCAGTCTCAAACTGGAAAGCAAGCGGATTGACACCCTCGACGATTCTAAGCAGGTTAACAAAATCGAAGCCGTAACTTGTTGTTGAACCGCCGTCGACACCTGCGGCGGTTTCTTCAAGAACCTCGCTGATATCACGGCCCTCGTTGATCGCTTTGATTACGGCCTGAATCGTTGCCTGGTCAACTGCGCTATCCCCCGAACTAGGTGGAACAGCATCAGCGAATTCCTGAGTGAATTTAACGGTTTGTTCAGCAAATATTGGCAGCACTTTGCCATTTGCAAGTTGCAGCTCGACAATGACGCCAGGTGGCGTGATGATCGTATCGCCCGGCTGTATCGTGTCATTCAAATGCACAGGCTTTTTAACGCCGCTTTCTGTCAGCACCATCACATGATTGACTGCATCCGTTGTGCCGTTAATCGCAACTACTGTACCTAGAACCGCCATGATCTTTCCTTTGTTTTTACTGAATGCGCATACAAATTGCGCCTAGTATGCGTATTAAATAGATTTTTTGAAGGTCAGGATATTGTCCTGAAGGACAATATGGATAAAAGCCATCCAGTCGCCAGTTCAGGCGGCCAGTTCAAGCTTTTTTCTGGATGATGCGCCCGCCACGTGCGCTTGCTCGGACAAAGCCGCTTTTTTCTCCGGCTTGACTTTTTTAGGCGCTTTTACCGCATGTGCCATGTGATTAGACTGCGCCTTATTGTTCAGCACCAAAGCCAGCTGCAATCTGTCTTTGAGCCCCAGTCGCTCCAAGGAAGAAGAGATATGCGCTTTAACTGTACGCTCGGTAATCTTGAGCAGACGCGCTATTTCTTTGTTGCTTAGCCCACTTGCCGCCTGTGTCGCGACTTCTTTTTCACGCGGCGTAAGCAATTCCAGTGCTTGCCGCACCTCTTCGGCAGGGTTATGAACCAATTCCCGGCTTGCAGTTATCAGCGTTTGCAGCAGATCGCGGCCCAACCATATCCCACCATGAGAAACGACTGTTTTAAGCTCCATCAGCACTTTAGCAGGGCTATAGGCATGGCAATAACCTGCCGCCCCCTTACTGATAACATTCATCGCTTCTGCCTGATTAGGTGTGTTAGCAAGAATAACCCATTTTGAAGCTTGAAATTTCTTTGCGATATCCGACATGGTTTTTTCCAGCCAAGCCTGATCATTCGCATTGGCATGCACCCAGAAGATAACAGGTTCATTTACAGGCACAGTAGCAATAGAAGCAGAAACCATGGCATGAGGACAAGCCTCTATCCAGTTCTCTAACATATTGCCATGCCGGCAAACAAAAATATCGCGCATCATCTCTCCGTAAAGGCGTAGGCCTTGGCTTTCAGCACAGGCTTCAATAGATAGGAAAGCACAGTTTTTTTACCAGTGATGATGTCCACCTGTGCCACCATACCAGGAATGATTGGCAAACCTTCCCCCAGGCTAGGTTTTAACGTACGGACTTTGACTATGTAAAAAGCATTGCCTTTGTCATCCACTATTGAATCGGCAGAAATGTTCTGAACTTTAGCTTCCAGAGTGCCATAGATAGTGTAATCGTAGGCCGTCAATTTAACGTTAGCGCGTTGGTTCAGGCTGACAAACGCAATGTCCCTAGGTTGTATCTTCGTTTCCAGTACCAACGCATCATCAGCAGGCACCAATTCCAGCACTTCCTTACCTGGCTGGATCACGCCGCCAACCGTATTAAAGAAGAGGCGGCTCACGGTACCATTCACCGGTGCCTTGAGTGTGGACTGTTTCACTTTATCACTTAGGCCGACGCTCGCTTCTGTCAACCCGTTCAGTTTGGCTGTTGTATCAGACAGGTCAGTACGTACCTTGCTCCGGAAGCTTTGTTGTGTCTCACTGATTTTGCGTTTTGCTTCGGAGATGGCAGCTTGCATGCGGCCAATCTGAGCTCTCGCCTGATCGCGCTCCCCACGGTAGCGCGCCGTGTCGCGTTCCAGCCTAAGCAAGTCCACCTCTGAAACTGCCCCGCTCGCCTCAAGCGGCTTGGTCACGGCCAACTCGCGACTAGACAGTTCATATCCTTTTTCTGCCTGTTCCAGTTTTGCGTGCGTTTCAGCCAATTCTCTTTCACGCTGGGTCACTTGCTCCATCGCAATCGCAACAGACGAAGCAAGTTCTTCTTTACTTGCCACATAAAGGGCTTTTTCCTGAGCAAGCACTTCCGGCGCTTCTTTTATCACCTCTGCAGGCGCGTTGAATGCCCCGCCTGAGGCCAAAGCCTGCAGACGTGCCTGCTTGGCCAATAATGACAGGTATTGCGCACGATTCTCGCGCAATGAAGATACCGCACGGGTCTGATCGATGCGTACCAGCGGTTCGCCTTCTTTTACCGTTTGTCCTTCGCGTACCAGCAGTTCCGCTACAATCCCGCCATCCAGCGACTGCACCACCTGCACTTGTTTGGACGGGATTACTCTACCCTCGCCCCGAGTTACTTCGTCCACCTGTGTAACACTTGACCACACGAGCAACACCACCAGCACGGCTGCGATCCAGTAAAGCACTTTCTTGGCGCGCAAAGGCGTTTGTTCCAGAATAGCCAGATCGGCTTCATCTTCCCATTCATGGTCTTGCTTGGTGTATACAGGCGCCCATTTTTCCAGAAAGATATGCACGTGCCTGGTCAACCAGCCTTGCGACTTGAAGAAATCATGCAATTTACCTAACTTTTCGAACAATTGCTGACTCATGATGCCTTACCAATCTTCCCGTTGCGCAAGGCTTCGATGACCTGTTCCTTGCCTCCATCGGCCACAATCTTGCCTGCATCGATGACGATAATGCGTCCGGCCAGATCGAACAAGGACGAACGGTGTGTGATCACTATCAGGGTTTTACCTTCCGAGGCTTCCTTCAGACGCGCTTTGACGTATTCTTCGCCAGAATGGTCCATCGCGCTTGTTGGCTCGTCCAGTAACAAAATGGACGGATTATTGATCATCGCCCGCGCAATGCCTACACCTTGCCGCTGGCCGCCAGAAAGCGTCTCACCGCGTTCCCCTACCATCATGTCAAACCCTTTGGGATGCATGTTGATGAACTCCGCAATCCCGCCGATATTGGCTGCTTTCAAAACCTGCGCATCTTCAGCATGCGGAGCGGCAATACTGATATTTTCACGCATGGTACCAAAGAACAGATTGGTATCCTGCTGTACGTAGCCGATGCTACGCCGGAGTTCTGCCGGATCAATCTGGCGAGAATCGATACCATCGATCAGGATTGCGCCCGAGGTTGGCTGATACAAGCCTAGGATGAGTTTTTGCAAGGTTGTCTTGCCAGAACCCATGCGGCCGAGGATCGCCACATGCTCCCCGGCTTTTAGCTTGAAAGACACGTTTTTCAAAGCTGCGACTTCGGTCCCAGGGTAATTGAAACTCACATCACGAAACTCGATATCGCCCGCAAAAGCATTACGTGAAAGGAAATTGGACTCAGCGGGACGTTCTACCGGTCTATTCATCACTTCATTCAATGATGTAAGCGCAGTGGTAGCGTTGTGATATTGCGTCATCAATCCTGCTGATTGGGCAATTGGCGCCAACGCGCGCCCCGCCAGCATGGTACAAGCAATCAGGCCGCCCATGGTCAAATCGCCATGAATGACCAGGTACACTCCCAGCAATACCAGCACAACATTCACCAGCTGCTGAATACCAGCGGCCCCATTGTTGACCGATGCTGACAGCAGTTTCAGCTTGCCGCTCACTTCAGTCAGGAACCGTGAACTCTGCTCCCATTTGCGCTGCATATAACCTTCTACACCCAGCGCCTTGATGGTTTCCAGACCGACCAGACTTTCAATCAATGTCGCGTTTCTGATTGCACTGGCACGGAACGAGGTTTCAGCCAGTTCCTGCATCTTGGCCTGTACGCTAAAGGCATAGATGAGCAAAATCATTGCGCCTATCAACACAGGGATAATCATATAAGGTGATATCCATGCAATGACGATAATAAAGATCAAGGCAAAAGGAATATCGATCAGCGTAGTAACGGTGGCCGAGGTGATGAAATCGCGCACCGTCTCGAACGCCCGCAGGTTGGAAGCAAACGACCCCACGGAGCTTGGACGCAATTCAAAACGCGTACCCAGCACTTTTTCCATGATGCGCGCAGTGAGCTTGATATCCACGCGATGGCTGGCCCAATCGAGGAAGTAGCCACGTATCGAGCGCAGCACCACATCGGCACAAACGATCAGGGAAATACCTATCACCAGCACCCAGAGTGTTTCCATCGAACGGTTAGGCACGATACGGTCATAGACGTTCATCGTAAATATCGGCATCGCCAGCGCGAACATATTGATCAGGAACGCCGCCAGCATGATATCGCGGTAGATAAGCTTGTTCTCAGCCAGCGTACCCCAGAACCAGTGCTTCAGATGCACGTTCCCAACCGCCGGCGTACGCTGGTCGAACCTGAACTTGGGTTTGACCACGACAGCATAACCTGCGTATAGCTCTGACATCTCTGCCACAGGCACTAGCACCTCGGCCGCACCAAGCTCAGGATAGATGATGCGAGTATTCTGCTTACTATCATCCCAGCCAAGGAACAGGCAGGCTTCCTCATCTTTCAACAGCAGGATCGCCGGCAGAAATTCAGTGCGGATGGCATCTAGCGGTTTTTTTAAAATATTGCTCACCAGGTTTGCACGCTCTGCTGCGCGCTTGAACATGGCGGGGGACATGCGTCCGTTGCGCAAAGGCAAGCCTGCGACCAACGCATCTTTGGAGATCGTGATGCCATGCATCTGGCAGACGATCGATAAACTACCCAATAAACTGTCCGTCACATTACTTTGCGCTTCTGCAAGCGGCATTTCATTTGACACGTCATTTATATTCATTTTTCGTCATCTTGAGTGACATTAAGTGTAATACTTTAATGGATTTTTTTAATTATTACAGCATTTTACAGCGCATATTAAATCTAAATTCAACGATTTGGCGTACAAAAAGCCCAGAATTCAGCGAATTGAACGATTTTTATCGTAAAAACTGGATGAATATGAGCAAAAAACATGCCGCAAGCAAGCGGTAGATAAAGACAGCGTATGAAATGATCTGGAGGCGCGTGGCGGAGTCGAACCGCCCTAAACGGCTTTGCAGGCCGCGGCATAACCGCTTTGCTAACGCGCCATCGAACTACACTTTAAACTAAAAAAGGGAAAGCTTGTGCAATCCCTTTTTTGTAAAATTTGGAGCGGGAAACGAGTCTCGAACTCGCGACCTCAACCTTGGCAAGGTTGCGCTCTACCAACTGAGCTATTCCCGCGTCGTGAAAGAAGCGAGCATTCTAGCGACTTTTGAAAAAGTGTCAAGGTAACTTTGCAAAAAAATCCGTTTTTTTCATTACAACTTTCGTTGCCCGGGAAGGCACATGCTGATTGCCCTGCAGGGCGATGCCTTCCATAATGAAACGCGCGCGCGAGAATTCCTTTTAAAATCAATCTGCGCGACTGATCTGCGGCCAGGCTGCCTTCAGATAATAGGCCATGGAGACCAACGTCAGGATGGCCGCGATAACAATCAGGATACGCCCGTAGAAACGGGTATCGAATGCGCCGATGTTGTCCCAGTACAGCAGCAGCTCGATCGCCACCATCTGCGCGGCGGTCTTCCATTTGCCGATCTGTGCCACGGCCACACTGCCACGATCCCCTGTGCCGGCCATCCATTCGCGCAACGCACTGATGGCTATCTCACGGCCTATGATGATCAGCGCAACGGCTGCGCCAACACGGCCAAATTCCACCAGCACGATCAACGCTGCAGCGACCATCAATTTGTCTGCCACAGGATCGAGAAATGCACCAAAATTGCTGGTCTGGTGATATTTACGTGCCCACCAGCCATCCAGCCAATCGGTGAACCCGGCCACGGCAAAAATCATTGCTGCGGTGAGGTTCACCCAGCGTGAGGGAAAGCCAAAAACGTCGAATGAAGATTTCGGCAAATAGAGAATACCGACAAACAGCGGAATCAATGCTATCCGCAATACGGTCAAGATGTTAGGAATGTTCCACTTCATGTTGTCTTGTTTTGTTTAGTGAAGTCCGTCGTATATTGTTTTTGCCAGGCTTTGGCTAATCCCATCTACCTGTGCCAGTTCGTCTATGCTAGCATTTTTTACACCTTCTAATCCACCAAAGCGTGTCAACAGTGCCTTACGCCGTTTAGCCCCCACCCCGTCGATATCCTCCAGACTGGATTTCAAACGCGCTTTGCCGCGTTTGGCACGATGGCCTGTGATTGCAAAGCGGTGTGCCTCGTCACGGATCTGCTGCAGCAGATGCAGGCCGGCATTATCAGTCGGCAGGTTCAGCATCTCGCCGGTATCGCTGAAGATCATGGTTTCCAGACCGGGCTTGCGCTCCTCGCCTTTGGCGATACCCACCAGCAGAATATCGTCCAGACCAACCTCGCGCATCACTTCCATCGCGACGCCCAACTGCCCTTTGCCGCCGTCAATAAACACCATATCCGGCCGCTTTCCCTCACCCGCCGCCACCTTCCTGTAACGTCGTGTCAGCGCATCGCGCATCGCAGCATAATCGTCGCCCGGTGTGATTCCGCTGATATTGTAGCGGCGATATTCGCTATTCTGCATATCCCCTTTATCGAATACCACGCAACTGGCTACCGTCGCCTCGCCCATGGTATGGCTGATATCGAAGCATTCCATGCGCTCTATCGAATCCGGCAGATGCAAGGCATCACGCAAGGCCAGCAGCCGTGCCGCCTGATTGCTGCTGGTCTGCTGCATTTGCGCCAGTGCGAGCTCTGCGTTCTTTTCCGCCATATTGAGCCATACGCGCTTGTCGCCTATCGGCCTGGTTTGAATCTTCACTTTGCGTCCGGCCTGATCGCTCAAGGTTTGCTCAAAATTCGCTGCATCTATCTCCAAACCGCACACAATCAGCGGCGGCGTATTCTGTGCCACATAATGCTGCGAGATGAATGCTTCCAGTGTTTCTATTGCATCGGCATCGGCACTGTTCTTGGGAAAATAGCTTTTATCCCCCAGATGCCGCCCGCCGCGTATCATGACCAGATTGATGCAATGGCCGCCATTATTGATCGAGAGCGCAATCACATCTGCATCGTTGACACTGAAGTCGCTGACGAACTGCTTGGCCTGCACTTGACGCAGCGCCTGCATGCGGTCACGCAGGACGGCCGCCATCTCATACTCCTGCTTCTCGGCAGCAGCATTCATCTGCTCACCCAGCGCGTTCAGCACCTCGCTGGTCTTGCCTTCCAGAAACATCGCCGCATGATGCACATCGATAGCGTATTCTTCAGCAGAGATATAGTTGACGCAAGGTGCGGTGCATCGCTCGATCTGATACTGCAGGCATGGCCGCGAGCGATTCTGGAACACGCTGTCTTCACAGGTGCGCAGCTTGAATACCTTTTGCAGCAGCTGGATGCTCTCCCGCACCGCCACAGCATTGGGAAATGGTCCAAAATACTGATTATGTTTCTTTTGCGCGCCACGATGGAATGCCAGGCGTGGGAACGTATCACCGGTCAGCGTGATATATGGATATGATTTGTCATCACGAAACAGGATGTTATATCTTGGTGACAGGCCTTTGATGAGATTGTTTTCCAGCAGCAAGGCCTCCGCCTCGCTGCGTGTGACTGTCGTCTCGATCTTGACGATCTGCGAGACCATCATCCGCGTGCGCGGACTGGGAATATTCTTGTTGAAATAACTGGAAACGCGCTTTTTCAGATCCTTCGCCTTGCCGACATAGATGACGGCGTCTTCCGCATTCATCATGCGGTAGACACCTGGCAAGTTGGGAAGCGATTTTAAGATGGGTTTTGGATTGAACATCTACCCTACTTGTCACCCAAGCAAATTCCCGCCTATCGCCCAATCTTCGTACTCGACTTCCTCGAACACGATATAGGTATAGTTGGCAGGCTTATGGGCATGCTTTTGCAGGGTTTCGGTGATTTCTTTGGCAATCTGCGCCTTTTGCTCTTTGGTGACAGAGCCGGCAAGTTTGACATTGACATAAGGCATTTCAGTTCTCCTTTGCTAACAAGGTTTGAATCTCCGCAAACACATCCTCAAACATCTTCGCCGTCAGGCGTTTTGTCTGCGTGTTGTAGCGGCTGCAATGATAACTATCCACCAAAACGTGGCCATTTGGAAGCCTGTGCTGTGCTGCGTGCGCAAATTTATAGTCTTTAATCTTAAGCCCCAAGCCTTTGATGACAGCCTGATGCGCAATGTTGCCAAGCGCCAATATCACACTTTTTGCAGACAATTGTTGTAATTCTGTCGCTAAAAACCGATTACATGCTGCGATCTCCGCCGGCAAAGGTTTGTTTTCCGGTGGCAGGCATTTCACGGCGTTGCTGATGCGGCAATTCGTCAGGCGCAATGTGTCATCGGCAGATGTAGATATGGACTGCGTGGAAAACCCATATTTATATAGCGTTTCATATAGCAGCACACCCGCATAATCGCCAGTGAATGGGCGGCCCGTCCTGTTTGCCCCGTGCATGCCCGGCGCAAGCCCCACGATCAGCAACCGCGCCTGTGCATCACCAAATGGCGGAACCGGTTTGCAAAAATAATCCGGATTCTTTGCTTTGACCTCATCAAGGAAACTGGCCAGACGTTCGCATTGCCGGCAATTCGCATCAAATACCGTTTGCATCATTCACCAGCCAGCACATGCATATAGATACTGCGTATCAACGGGATTGTCATCGAAGTCAACAGCAAAGTACTCAGCAGCGAAAGGATCGGATCGATAAGCTGCCAACCGGTAAAATAAATCACCGCACCCGCAGCAATCGCTGCTACCGAACCGACCACATCACCTATCACATGCAGATATGCTGCCTGATTATTCAGACTTTCCCCATGATGATGTGCCTGATGACGTAATTGCCATGCCACGACAATATTAACAGCCAAACCTGCCAAGGCAATCCACACCACGGCGCCCCCGGCCACTTTAGGCGGGGCCTGCAGCCGCTCTATAGCCTCATAGGCGATATAGGCGATGATTACCACCATCAACACAGCATTGATACCGCTCGCCCAAAGTTCTGGGTGAGAAACGCCATGACGATTACGTTTCACTTGATGGTGCATGGCTGCGTGCGCCGCCCACCAAGCCAACCCCAGGGAGACCGTATCAGCCAGCATATGCCCGGCATCACTCAACAGCGCAAGGGAGTTCGTCCACCAGCCTCCCCATGCCTCAAGAATGGCAAACCCCAATATCAGGAAAAAAGGTAAACCGTAATGCGTATGGTCGTGCGGATGATCGTGAGCGTCGTGGTGAGTTTTTGTCATGGGCATAATTATGGCATTTATCTCAACCCGCGACAAAACCGAACTGTAAAATAAAACAGCGCCTCCCTATTCAGGAGGCGCTGTTAGAGGATATATAAGTACTCCTACTTATGATCAGATTTTTTCTCGCAATGATCTTTACCCATGCCTTGCATTTTGTCATGCATTTTATCGTGCATGGCTTTTTTCTCAGCCTCATCTACGAAGCCATCACCATTCGTATCCATGCGCTTGAACATTTCTTCACCACGCTTCTCATGCATGGCCTTAAACTCATCATAGCTCACTTTCCCATCTCCGTTGGTATCTGCTTCTTTGAACATCATGCCTTTCTGACCATCTCTATGACAAGCTTCATGATTGGCATATGCCATTCCACTCACCAATACGCCAGCAGCGAACAAACCCACGATAATGTTTTTAAACATCCTATTTCTCCTAATTAACCAACACTGTAAGTAACGCACTTACTATGATTGAGTTGACGTAACGGAATGACGCAAGTTCAACCAAGATAATAAAAAAAGCGCAATCGTGAAATTGCGCTTTTCTGTGTTAGCCGCTCAGATCAGTTGCTTTGCTTACGCATTCTTTTATGCATGCCATGGTATTCCGAGTCATCTATCTCTTTTTGATCCAGCGTGCCATCGTTATCTTTATCCATATTACTGAAACATTTTTCTGCGTTTTTGCCGTGCGTAGCCTTGAACTCATCCAAAGACAATGTACCATCCGCATCCGCATCTGCCTCTTTTACGGTGATATGCTTGCCATGCTTCATGCCATCATTCGCCAAAACGGCACTCGATTGTGCGGCCAACATCAATCCTGCCAAACTCAAAAATAATACTTTAAACCTCATACCTAGCTCCTTATCTCCATCACTATGAATCATCTTGTTACTGTTAGAATACACTTATGTTAAGTTATCGTCACGCGTTCCATGCAGGCAATCATGCAGATGTATTGAAACACTTTGTCTTTACACTGGTTCTGGAATATTTCAATCAGAAAGACAAACCTTATTGGGTGATCGACACCCACGCGGGCGCAGGTTTATATCAATTGGATACCGGGTTTGCCGCACAAAATGCCGAGTGGAAGAATGGCATTGCCAAGCTCCAGCAAGCACAGCACTTACCCCCTGTGTTGCAACAGTTCCTAAGCATCTTTCATCAGGCAAGCCCGCAGTCCAAGCACAGCCTGTATCCTGGCTCGCCTTTTTTTGCCCGGGCACTTTTGAGGGAACATGACAAGTTGCGCTTGTTTGAATTACATCCTGCCGACTGCAAGATATTGCTGGAAAACTTTGCTGGCGAAGGCCGACAGACAAAAATCGAGATGCAAGACGGGTTCGAAGGCATCAAAGCCTGCCTGCCCCCACCTACTAAACGCGCGATCGTATTGATTGACCCGCCATATGAAGTCAAAGACGACTATAAGCATGTAGTGAAATGCCTGCAGGACAGCCTGAAACGCTTTGCCACCGGCACCTATCTGGTTTGGTACCCGTTATTGCAAAGACCTGAGCCGCGGCTGATGGTAGAAAGTCTGAAAAAACTCAATCCAAATAATTGGTTAGATGTAACATTGAGTATTGAGGCACCGCACAAGGATGGTTTTGGCATGCATGGCAGCGGCATGTTTATCATCAATCCGCCATGGACGCTACCCAAAGCACTACAGGAAACCATGCCTCAATTAAAAGATTTGCTAGTCTTGGATGATGAAGCCAACTTCACACTTACCTACAATATCCGCTAAACCCTTTTAAATATACTGCGCAATGATGTAGCCGATCACGATACCGGTTAGCAATGCGATCGTCAGGCCGCGATAAGTCAGCACATCCTTGCTGTAGCCGCGGTGGATGGCCACATATGAGACAAGGTAGCCAATCGCGTTGAGCAACCAGATAAAACCGATGCTCAGTATCTTGATGATGAATGGCCCAATGATAGGCACCACACTGATAACGCCTACCAGCCAGGCAAGCAAGCCAGACCCCACACCCAACAATGCGGCACTTGCGGCCGTGACTTTCTTATCCAGCCCGAAGTGGTCGCCAAACCAGATGAGCAGGATCAGCGCCAGCAAAAGAGGAAGCATGACCTTCCATGCACCACGCTTCTTTTCCGGTAACAGATCCTGTTCGGAGAATATGTGATGCTCGTCAATCGGTTCAGTCGTGCCGGATTTTTCTTCTATCATCGCTTTTCACCTCCATACACTTTCATTAGCAGAGCAACCTGGCTGAAAGGTACTATCAGACGAGGCCTGTAGGCCAACGCGAAGCGCAATGAACGCGCGTACGCGAGACCCGTGCCCAATCACTTGAGCAGCGTCTCCTGCAACACGTCGCTGCAACGACTAGTGCCAATGTCATCAACGCAGTGCTTTTCCACGATATACCGCAGTTCCAGCAGCCCCCTCATCAGCATGAAGGGTTTGCGTACGTCCAGTTTGTCGCCGGGAACACCAAGCTTGCCAGACAATACGTTCATCACCGTATCCTGATCGGTCATGTCCAGGTCGCAGAGCTTCCCTAGTCTGACGATCTGCCGATCCAGTTCAAGCAACTCATGGTCAAAATGTTCTATCCCACTCATGCAGATATCCCTCCAGCCGCGTCAGGCAGCGCCCGCCTCGACAATCGTGATGACTTTCTTCACTTTTTCCAGCGCCGGTTTGTACGCTTTCATTTGATCGAAGTTCAGATACTTGTAGATATCTGCCGTATTGGCCAGCTTGTTACCTATTGTCTCCAGATATTCCGCTTGTGTCGGAATGCGTCCCAGCTTGGCGCAAACGGCTGCCAACTCGGCAGAGCCAAGATAGACACGCGCATCCTTGCCCATGCGGTTATCGAAATTGCGTGTCGAGGTAGAGAACACCGTCGCCTTGTCTGCTACGCGTGCCTGATTACCCATGCACAAGCTGCAGCCTGGCACTTCGGTACGCGCACCTGCCAGACCAAAAGTACTGTAAACGCCCTCGTCACGCAGCTGGTTTTCATCCATGCGTGTCGGTGGAGCGATCCACAGCCGAGTAGGGATACCCGCCATACCTTCCAGCACCTTGGCCGCAGCGCGATAATGGCCGATATTGGTCATGCAGCTGCCGATGAATACCTCGTCCACCTTGTCACCCACCACGGCCGACAACGGCTTGATGTCATCCGGGTCGTTCGGGCATGCGACCAAAGGCTCCTTGATTTCGTTCAGATCGATCTCGATCACGTGCGCATATTCCGCATCTGCGTCCGGCTGCAGCAGTTCCGGCTTGGCCAGCCATGCTTTCATGCTCTCGATACGGCGCTGCAGGGTGCGTGCATCCTGATAACCGTCGTCGATCATCTGCTGCATCAGTACGATATTGGAGTTCAGGAACTCGATCACCGGCTCCTTGTTCAGCAGCACGGTACAACCATTGGCCGAGCGCTCTGCAGAAGCATCAGCGAATTCGAATGCCTGCTCCACCTTCAGGTCAGGCAGCCCTTCGATCTCCAGGATACGACCATTGAATACGTTCTTCTTGCCTTGCTTGCCAACAGTCAGCGACCCTTCCTGAATCGCAGCATAAGGAATCGCATTCACCAGGTCACGCAGCGTGATGCCGGGCTGCATCTGGCCTTTAAAGCGCACCAGCACGGATTCCGGCATATCCAGCGGCATCGCGCCAGTAGCAGCGGCAAACGCCACCAGGCCGGAACCAGCAGGGAAGCTGATGCCGATCGGGAAACGGGTGTGCGAATCGCCGCCGGTGCCCACGGTATCCGGCAATATCATGCGGTTAAGCCAAGAGTGGATGACGCCATCGCCCGGTTTGAGGGATACGCCGCCGCGGCTAGAGATGAATTCCGGCAGCTCATGCTGCAGCTTGATATCCACCGGTTTCGGATAAGCCGCAGTGTGACAGAAACTCTGCATCACCAAATCACTGCTGAAGCCCAGGCAAGCCAGCTCTTTCAGTTCATCACGCGTCATGCCGCCAGTAGTGTCCTGTGAGCCAACGGTCGTTGCTTTGGGTTCGCAATAGGTACCAGGACGCACCCCCGCTACGCCACAAGCACGGCCTACCATTTTCTGTGCCAGCGTGTAGCCTTTGCCGGTATCCTTGGCCATCGTGCTCTTGATGAACACATCCGATTCCGGCATGCCCAGCGCCTGACGTGCATTGTGCGTCAAACCGCGACCAATGATCAGCGGGATACGGCCGCCAGCACGCACTTCGTCTGACAAGGTCACTGGGTTCAGTTCAAACGTTGCCAGCGTTTCGCCTTGCTCACTCAGCACCTTGCCTTCGAATGGCTTGATAACGATCACGTCACCAGTCTGCATTTTCGACACATCACATTGAATCGGCAATGCGCCGGAGTCTTCGGCAGTATTGAAGAAGATAGGCGCAATCTTGCTGCCAATCACCACACCGCCAGTACGCTTATTCGGGATGAACGGAATATCGTCGCCCATGTGCCATTGCACGGAGTTGATGGCGGATTTACGCGACGACCCGGTCCCCACCACATCACCCACGTAAGCCAATGGAAAACCTTTTTCCTTGAGCTTAGCGATTTGTGCCAAACCATCCGACATACGGTTGATCAGCATCGCTTTTGCATGCAACGGAATATCCGGACGGCTCCATGCATCCTGCGCCGGGCTCAAATCATCGGTATTGGTCTCGCCATCCACCTTGAACACGGTCACTTTGATCTCGTTCGCCAGCGCCGGTTTGTGGGTGAACCACTCCGCGTTGGCCCAGCTTTTCAGTAGCGCAGTGGCGTGAGCGTTGCCGGCTTTATGTTTAACCGCCACATCATGGAACGCGTCGAACATCAGGATAGTATGGCTCAGCGCCTTCACCGCTTCTGGTGCCAGTGAGCTATCCAGCAAAGCCACCAGCGCCTGCACGTTGTAACCGCCCAGCATGGTGCCCAGCAGTTCCACCGCGCGTTGAGGCGTCAGCAATGGCGAACCAGCCTTGCCATTCGCCACATCGCTCAGAAATGCGGCCTTCACATAAGCCGCCTGGTCAACACCAGCCGGAATACGATTCTCCAGCAGGTCGATGAGCTGCTTCGCATCTTGTCCTGCAGGCTGTTTGATGAGTTCCACCAACTGGGCGACTTGTTCGGCATTCAAGGGCAATGGTGGAAGGTTTTGTGCGGCGCGTTCGGCCACGTGCTTATTGTATACGTCTAGCATAATGAAACCTACGAACTGATAAAAATTTGATTATACAACCTGCCGAGCCGATTCACTCAAAACCGCGCGTCATATTCATTATTAAAAACATCACCCTGAGAGGCGCATGCAGCCTGCTTTTTGGGGAAGTTGAAACAGCAATGAAGTGCACGCGCGTGAATTAGGGTTTTACCGGCCTGTTGTAATTAGTATCACTGTATAACTCTTTGGCAAAGGGCGTGCTGCAACTTTTACCACTCGCACTGGCTTCCCATCTGTCCAACAGCTCTTTTTCATAACCTTTGCCGTGTTGCAGCTCGAGATAAGCGCGCACCTCATACACATCGGCAAAGCCATTCTTATCCTTATCCATCAGCGCTATCTGGTCTTCGACCGTCGGACCGGTATATTTTTCGGTCAACGCTTCCATCAGACTCTCGGCAAAAGCAGGTGCGCAAACTGCCATGCTTATCACGACAATCAACACACTGTTTTTTATACGCTGCATTCCAAGCCCTCGATGATGAGATTAGGACCCATATTAAAGATAAAAATTCAAATACTGTGTAACTTAACTCACACGCATCAATTTTATTTTTTCCGCCCATATTCTGGGCGCGGTTTCGTGCACAGACTCACCCTGAGCGGTCACCGCAACCGTCACCGGCATATCCTGCACCTCGAATTCGTAGATCGCTTCCATCCCCAGGTCGGCAAACGCCAGGACGCGCGATTTCTTGATGGCCTTGCTCACCAGATAAGCTGCACCGCCCACCGCCGTGAGATACACGGCTTGGTATTTCCTGATTGCCGCTACCGCATCGCCGCCGCGCTCCGCCTTGCCTATCATGCCAATCACGCCCGTGCCCAGAATCGCGTCAGTATAGGCATCCATGCGCGTCGCCGTGGTAGGGCCGGCCGGACCGACTGCCTCGTCACGCACGGCATCCACCGGCCCAACGTAATAGATAAAGCGGTTCTGCAGATATACCGGCAATGGCTCGCCATTTTGCAACATGGTCGTGATGCGCTTGTGCGCCGCATCACGCGCCGTCAGCAACCTGCCCGAAAGCAACAACGTCTCTCCGGCGCGCCAAGTGGCAGTTTCTGCCTTGCTGATGTCATCCAGATTCACACGCCTTGCCTGGGGACTCGGCGTCCAGTGCACATTCGGATAGTCCGTCTGTTTTGGCGGCTCCAGTTTTGCGACACCGCTTCCATCCAGCACAAAATGCACATGGCGGGTCGCGGCACAGTTCGGAATCATGGCCACCGGCAAACTGGCCGCATGGGTCGGGTAATCCAGAATCTTCACATCCAGCACGGTGGTCAGCCCACCCAAACCTTGTGCCCCAATACCCAGCTTGTTCACCTTTTCATGGATTTCCAGCCGCAGTTCTTCCAGCCTATTCTTTGCTCCACTTGCCTTGAGTTCATGCATATCAATGGGCTGCATCAGCGATTCTTTTGCCAGCAGCATGGCTTTCTCTGCGCTACCGCCGATGCCAATGCCAAGCATGCCTGGTGGGCACCAACCCGCCCCCATCTGTGGCACCGTCTGCAATACCCAATCCACGATACTTTCGTTCGGATTCAGCACAGTAAACTGGGCTTTGTTCTCGCTGCCACCACCTTTGGCTGCAACACTGATCTCAATTTTGTTTCCGCGAACCAACTCGACATGCACGATTGCCGGCGTATTGTCTTTAGTGTTCTGGCGCTTGCCAGCCGGATCGCTCACCATCGAGGCACGCAGCTTGTTCTCCGGCAACAGATAGGCACGGCGCACGCCCTCGTTCACCATCTCTTCCAGCGTCAGGTCGCCTTCAAGCCGCGCCTGCATGCCCATTTTGACAAACACAACCACCATGCCGGTGTCCTGACATAACGGGCGTTTGCCTTCCGCGCACATGCGAGAATTGGTCAGGATCTGCGCAATCGCATCCTTGGCGGCGGGCGATTCTTCACGTTGATAAGCCTCGCCCAACGCAAGCAGATAATCTGCCGGGTGGTAATAGGAGATGTATTGCAGCGCATCCGCGACGCTTTGGATCAGGTCTTCCTGTTTGATCATGCCCATCTGATTATCCGATGACAGCTCGGCTATGGTTAATCTTGGCAAGCACGCCCAGCGCACTTGCACTTGGAGCGCTTGCAGAAAGCGTCATTGTATCCTGCCCGGAAACAAGCTGCCAAAATTCGTTATCCGGCAATTCCAGCAAGGCATCCAGCGCCTGCAGCTCTTCCTGAGCCAAGGACTGAAAATGGCTGGCGATAAAACGCTGCAGCACAATATCCAGTTCCAGCATGCCACGCCGGCAGCGCCATGCCATGCGGCGCTGCTGCTCCGTCATGAAAGCGGCGTCATGCATCCGGCTTATCCTTGACAGGGTGCAATGGGATAGGCTTCTTCTGCTTGGCTGCAGTTTTTTTCTCGCGTGCCCGCACGATTTTCAGTTCTTTGATCGCCGCAATCGCAGCTTGCGGGTTAAGTTTTTTGGGGCAGACATCCACGCAGTTCATGATGTTGTGGCAGCGGTAAAGGCGGTAAGGGTCTTCCAGGTTCTGCAGGCGCTCGGCCTCGGCCTGGTCGCGTGAATCCACCATGAAACGGTAGGCCTGCAGCAAGCCGGCCGGGCCGACGAACTTGTCCGGGTTCCACCAGAAGCTGGGGCACGCCGTGGTACAGGCCGCGCACAGGATGCATTCATACAACCCATCCAGTTTCTTGCGGTCTGCCGGGCTTTGCAGACGCTCGGTTTCCGGCGGCGGGTCGTTGTTGATCAGGTAAGGCATCACTGAATTGTAATGCTCGAAGAACTGCGTCATATCCACTACCAGATCGCGAATCACCGGCAGCCCTGGCAGCGGACGCAACACCACTGGCTCCTTCAGGTCAGACAGCTTGGTGATGCAGGCTAAGCCGTTCTTGCCATTGATATTCATCGCATCGCTGCCGCAGATGCCTTCGCGACAGGATTTGCGGATACTGAGCGTATCGTCCAGCTCCTTAATGCGCACCAGTGCATCCAGCAGCATCTGGTCGCTTTCCTGCAAGGCGATGTCGTACTCCTTCATGTAGGGCTTTCTGTCGGCATCAGGATCGTAGCGATAGATGGAGAATTTCATGCTGTACCTCAATACACCCTCTGTTGCGGTGCAAATGTTTCCACGGTCAAGGGCTTCATGCGCACAGGCTTATAGACAACCTTCTGACCCTGCTGGTAATAAAGCGAGTGCTTGAGCCAGTTTGCATCATCGCGCTGCGGATGATCCTCCCGCGCATGCGCGCCGCGACTTTCGGTACGCAGATAGGCTGTATGCATCGTAGCCTGCGCCACTTCCATCAGGTTATCCAGCTCCAGCGCTTCCACGCGTGCGGTATTGAACACCTGGCTCTTATCGCGGATGACAATGGACGCCGCCTGCTCGGCGATGTGATTGATCTCCTGCACGCCTTTGGCAAGCAAATCCGGAAAGCGGAACACGCCGCAATGGGCCTGCATGCTGTTGCGCATGGCTGCGCCCACCTCGGGGACACTGTTGCCGCTGCTGCGCTCCAGTCGGGAAACCCGTGCCAGCGTTGGCTCTGCAACATCTGCAGGCAAAGGCTTATGGCTGTATCCAGCCTGAATGGCCTGCACCATGTGTTCGCCCGCCGCCTTGCCGAACACCACCAGATCCAGCAACGAGTTCGAACCCAGGCGATTGGCTCCGTGCACAGAAACGCAGGCACATTCACCTACCGCATACAGGCCATTCACAATCCGTTCGCCATCCGCGCCCGGCACGACGACCTGACCATTCAGGTTGGTCGGGATGCCGCCCATCATATAGTGCGCCGTCGGCACTACCGGGATCGGATCGCGCACCGGATCAACGTTGGCAAAAGTTTTGGCAATCTCGCGTATGCCGGGCAGGCGCGCGTTGATAAGCTCCTCGCCCAGATGGTCCAGCTTGAGGTACAAGGCATTCTTGTGCTTGCCCACGCCGCGCCCTTCCTTGATCTCGATGGCGGAAGCGCGCGCAATCACATCACGGCTGGCCAGATCCTTGGCGCTGGGTGCGTAGCGCTCCATGAAACGCTCGCCCACGGAGTTCACCAGATAACCACCCTCGCCGCGCACGCCTTCGGTAATCAGTACCCCCGCGTTCAGCACACCGGTGGGATGAAACTGCCAGAACTCCATGTCCTGCAGCGGAATGCCGGCGCGCGCCGCCATGCCCAGGCCATCGCCGGTATTGATATAGGCATTGGTACTGGCAGCAAAGATACGCCCCGCGCCGCCTGTGGCTAACAAGGTAGTTTTGGCTTGCAGCAGGTGGATCGCACCGGTTTCAATCTCCAGCGCGATCACGCCCAGCACATCGCCCTCGGCATCTCGCAGCAGATCCAGCGCGAACCACTCGATGAGGAATGTCGTATTCGCCTTGACGTTACGCTGGTACAGCGTATGCAGCATGGCGTGACCGGTCCTGTCCGCTACCGCACAGGTACGGGAGATGGGTTTCTCGCCGAAGTTCTGTGTCATGCCGCCAAACGGGCGCTGGAAAATCTTGCCATTATCCAGCCTGTCGAACGGCATGCCGAAATGCTCCAGCTCGATGATGGCCTTGGCAGCGTGCCTGCACATGTATTCGATGGCATCCTGGTCACCCAGATAATCGCTGCCTTTCACCGTATCATACATATGCCACAGCCAGTTATCACCGGATACGTTGCCCAGCGCCGCCGCAATGCCGCCCTGTGCCGCAACAGTGTGGGAGCGCGTGGGGAACACCTTGGACAACACGGCGACCTTGATGCCCCGCTCGGCTAGTTCCAGCGCGGCACGCAGACCTGCGCCCCCGCCGCCCACGATCACTGCGTCAAACTGATGTTTCTCGAAACTCATGGCCACAGAATATAACAAGCCCAGCATAAATAGAACAGCAGCAGCAGTTCGGCTGCTGTCTGTATCCACTCACGCCATGCCGGGTTAAACACATAATCGCGAAAGACATCCCTGATACCCAGCCAGGCATGCACTACCAAGCCCAGAAAGCAAACCAGGGTAAGCATCCGCCACCATACGGGTTGCCAGAACACTTGCCAGGCCGCGTAACCTTTCGGCTGCAGTATCGCCAGCCGTGCCAGCAATAGCAGGATATAGCCTGCCATCACCGCCGCGGAGATGCGTTGCACCAGCCACCAGCGCATTCCGGGATACCTTCTCGTCAACAACTCAAACAGCATAGGACTACCAGAGACTCCAGGCGAACACCGCTACCGAAACCGCCACCAGCGCCAGCACCAGCCGGCTGGAAATGCGCGCAGTGTGCAGCCCGCCGGTACCGCGCACATCCTGTACCAAATGCCTGACTCCCGCATAAAAATGATGGAAAAAACCCCAGGCAGCCCAGACGAGGAATAATTTAAACGACCAGTGACGGGTGACACCCAATGTCGTCTGAAACTGCACCTCTCCGGCCAAAGACGCCTGCAGCCCCCAAAGCATGCAAGGCAGCAGCAAGAACAGGAACATCCCGCTGATGCGGTGCTGGATGGAAACTACGGCGTTGAGGGGGAAGCGTATCGTCAGCAGATTCAGGTTTTTGGGGCGGCGGATCATGGGCTTATTGTACCAAAAACGACGCCTTCCCACTTTCATTACATCTCACAGCGCCTTGGAAGCCGCGTGCAGATTGCCTTCCATGGCATTGCCGGACACAATGAAACGCGCGCATACGTAACAGTTGGCACCCACCTATTTCCAAATGGATTTGGGCAGCCAAAAAGCGTAAAATATGCGTTTCCAAAAACACTGGATTTTACGCTTTATGTCACTCACCACACTCAATGCTCTTTCCCCGCTCGATGGCCGTTATCAAACCAAACTGGATGCATTGCGTCCGTTCTTCAGCGAATACGCGCTGATCAAACATCGCGCCAAAGTGGAAGTGGAGTGGCTGAAAGCACTGGCAGCATTGCCAGAGTTGGCTGAGATCCAATCTTTCAGCATTGCAACAGTTGTGGAACTAGATGAAGCCATTGCGGAATTCAGCGAAGCAGATGCAGCCCAGGTCAAAGCGATCGAAGCACGCACCAATCACGATGTGAAGGCGCTGGAATACTGGCTGAAAGAGAAATTCGACGGCAATCCGGAAATCAAGAAAGCCAGCGAGTTCATCCACTTTGCCTGTACCAGCGAGGACATCAACAACCTCTCGCACGGTCTGATGCTGAAAGGCGCCCGTGACATCGTGATTTTGCCGTTTCTGGATAACCTCATCTCGCGATTGACAGACTTGGCATTTGAACTAGCCAATCAGCCGATGCTATCCCGCACGCATGGACAAACCGCCTCTCCCACCACCATGGGTAAAGAGCTGGCAAACGTCGTATATCGCCTGAAGCGTCAATACAAACAGCTTCAGGAAGGCGAAATCCTCGGCAAGATCAACGGCGCGGTCGGCAACTTCAATGCACATTTGGCCGCTTACCCTCATGTTGACTGGGAATCCTTTGCCCAGCGCTTTGTAGAAAGCCTGGGGTTGACCTACAACCCGCTCACCATCCAGATCGAGCCGCACGACTACATGGCAGAACTTTATGACAATCTGGCGCGCATCAACACCATCCTGATCGATTTGAACCGTGACATCTGGGGTTATATCTCGGTTGGCTATTTCAAGCAAAAAGTCAAAGCTGGCGAAATCGGTTCATCCACCATGCCGCACAAGGTCAACCCAATCGATTTCGAGAACTCTGAAGGTAACCTGGGAATCGCTAACGCCATCTTGCGTCACATGGCGGAAAAACTACCCATTTCACGCTGGCAGCGCGACCTGACCGACTCCACCGTATTACGCAACATGGGCGTGGCATTCGGCTACAGCCTGCTGGGCTACGACTCCTGCCTGCGCGGCCTGAACAAGCTGGAAGCGAATCCGCAGCGCCTGAACGAAGATTTGGACAACAGTTGGGAAGTCCTGGCCGAGCCTATCCAGACCGTGATGCGTCGTTATGGCATCGAGAATCCATATGAGCAGCTCAAAGACCTGACACGCGGCAAAGGCGGCATCAATAAAGCCTCGCTGCATGAATTCATCGAAACGTTGAAAATCCCGGCAGAAGCGAAACAGGCGCTGCTGGACATGACACCGGCGAGCTATATTGGTAAGGCTATACTATTGGTAAAACGAATCGATTAACTTTTTAGGGGTCTCCGCAATGAATAACGATAAAAATAATCCTCGACTTGCGGTACTAATCGATGCCGATAACACTTTCAATGTTATTCCAATCATTGACCAGTTATTTGAAGAAATATCCAAGTTTGGTGATGCTAGTGTCAGACGCATATATGGTGATTGGACACAAAACCGATTAAGCCGTTGGAAAGAAATACTACCTAAACACGCCATTCAGCCTATGCAGCAATATGCTAACACTAATGGGAAAAACGCCACTGATAGCGCCCTTATTATTGATGCAATGGATTTACTGTATACCGCACCCTTAGATGGTTTTTGCATTGTTTCAAGCGATAGTGATTTCACCAGATTGGCTATTCGATTCCGTGAATCAGGTAAACTTGTTTATGGATTTGGCGAACAAAAAACACCTGAATCTTTAAGAGCAGCTTGCAATCAATTCATTTATATCGAAATTCTTTCACAGGATATTGTTAACACACACTTTGGTAATAGTCTTGATAGCATTAAGACAGTTAAATCAGAATCTAATACTGAATTGACATCTAGCAAAGTATCAACTAATGAAAACGATTTACTAGAGCCAGTAATCAAAAAAACAAGACAAGAGTTAGCAATGGATGCCAAACTGGTTTCATTAATTCGCTCAGCTATTGAGTCATTGTCTGATGAAGATGGTTATGCTCATACGGGTGA
>JAKOWL010000148.1 GCA_029781535.1 Pseudomonadota bacterium | reverse complement strand
CCCGTCAATTTGGTAATACGGCCGGCGATTTCCAGAGGCTCAACGATGCGCAGGATCTCCTGGCAATCCCGAAGGTGACTTTGCCAACGCTCCTGATGTATGCTGGTGACGCTCATGGCAACAACCAATCATTGGACTGCGCAAGCGCTTCACTGATCCGCTTCCAGCGCATCGCATTAGTAGCATCAATCTGGTTGGCACCGGTTTCAACCAGGCAGCCACCACGCTCGATATTGTTATCCTCCTGGATCAGCCATACCTGTTCGGAAAGTTCGTCGCCCAGTTGTTCCCGCAAGATGCGCGCATCCTCATGATGCACGAATATTCTTGCCGGCTTTTGCACGTAAGGCAGATAGTGCATCGCCTCCTTCACCACTGGCAATATCGCCTCACGATCCACATTTAACTTGCTTTTCAGCATTGCTTTGGCAATATCCAAGGCCAGCGCGAGTATGCTTTCTTCTATCTTTTCATCAGCTGCTACCAGGGCGCCCTCAAAAGCAGCCGCAAGCTGGGAGAATCGCTGTCTGTCATCCTCGGCATATTCTTTGGCTTTGGCCAACCCTACCGCAAAACCTTCCTGCATGCCTTTGGAATAGGCCTCTTTACGGATACTTTCAAAAGCTTCGGAGATTTTTGCTGCTGATGCATCCGGGGGTTTCTTTTTAGCCTGATTGCTATGCGTTGCGCCATCCGGCTGTGAGAATGCCGACATCTCCCAACGCTGGTAAGCCGTTTGCTGCTCTTTGGGCACAGACATATTAGACATACTGATCGTCCCCGCCTTTGCCGCCAATCATGATCTGGCCTTCGTCTGCCAGTCTGCGCACGACCTGCAGCATCTGTTTCTGCTGCGCCTCGACTTCCGACAGTTTGACCGGCCCTCTGCTCTCAAGGTCTTCCCGCATCGTCTCAGCGGCGCGTGAGGACATGTTCTTGAATATCTTCTCGCGCATTTCAGCCGTAGCGCCTTTGAGGGCAATGATGAGCGTTTCAGACTGCACTTCGCGCAGCATGGTCTGTATACCTTTGTCATCGATCTCAATGATGTCATCAAATACGAACATAGTATCCATGATCTTCTGCGCCAGATCTTCGTCGTAGCCTTTCAGACCTTCCATCACGGCGGCTTCAGTATCGCCACTCATGTAATTCATGATTTCAGCAGCTACTTTGATACCGCCCATGGATTGCTTTTTGAGACTTTCGTTGCCTGATAACAACTTGGCCAGCACATCGTTCAGCTCTTTGAGCGCTGTAGGCTGCACCCCATCCAGCGTCGCGATCCGCAGCATCACGTCCTGACGCAACCTTTCGGTGAAGCAGCTCAGTATAGAAGAAGCATGATCGGCATCCAGGTGGACAAGTATGGTTGCGATGATTTGCGGGTGCTCGTTCAAAATCAGCTCAGCGACAGTCTGCGCATCCATCCACTTCAGGCTTTCGATGCCGCTGGAATCACGGTTTTGCAAAATACGGTCCAGAACACCTGATGCTTTGTCTGAACCAAGCGCCTTGGTCAGCACTGAACGGATATACTCATCGGAATCCACCCCGAAGTCGCTGTTCTTTTCAGTGACCGCCAGGAAGTCACCGATTACGGTTTCCACTTGTTCACGCTCAACCGTTTTGAGCGTTGCCATCGCAGCACCAAGCTTTTGCACCTCCTTGGGGCCAAGATACTTCATGACCTCAGCTGCTTCATTCTCGCCCAGCGCCAGCATCAGCACTGCACTTCTCATAATGCCATCATCACTCATTTGTCTGCCCCGTTCGTCCAACCTGCCACCACGTTCGCCACCATTTTTGGATTATTCATGGCAATCTGTCTTGCTGCGCCCAGGTTTTGTTCATAACTGCCCATCGGGATTGCCGACCCAATCACTTCCTGCTGCGAATTAACTGTCAACTCTGGTGATGAAGCAGGTCCGCGTAAGGTGAGAGGCTGGCCCAGCTTGCTGAGCATCGGTTTAAGAAGCTTCTTATACAGCATCATCAATACGACCAAGCCGACGATGAAACGTAATGCATCCTTGGAATACTCAACCGTTTCAGGTTGCTTCCAGATTGGGATTTCCGTGAGAGCTTCTGGTTTCTCACCTGCAAATGAGCTATTCACGACGGATAACGAATCACCACGCTCCTTGTTGAAACCCATGGCCTGCATTGCCAGATCGTTGATCTGTTTTTTCTCGGCCTCGCTCAGAGGACGATGGCTTACTTTGCCGGCCTTATCAACCACCTCGATATTGTTGACCACGACAGCTACTGTCAGACGTTTGATGCCCCCCATGGACTGCTGTGTATAACGTACGGTCTTATCCACCTCGAAATTGGTCGTCATGTTCTTCTGTGTATTGAATGGCGAAATATTCTGAGCTGACGTACTATTGGTGTCAGGGGTCGCATTGGGTGTAGTCGCCAATGGCGCGGCAGCCGGTGCAGGCGGTTGATTGGATAATGCACCAGGCACACCGGTCGCACCAACCTCACCGCTATTGCTATTGGACTCATTGACCTGCATGCTGCGAATCGTCGCATCTTCAGGTTTTTGGTTAGGTTTATAGGTCTCCGCTGCTTGCTCCTGAGTCGAGAAATCTACTTCAGCACTCGCTTCTGCATGCACGTTCTTGGCACCTACGATAGGCGTGATAATCGCTTCTACGCGTTTGGCGATACTTTGTTGCAGATCATCCACATATTTGAGTTGAGCAGGGTCAAGATTATTGGCACCCGGTTTTTTAGAGACATCAGAAAGCAGGTTGCCATTTTGATCGACCACAGTGACATTAGATATAGGCAAATCCGGCACACTGCTCGCCACCAGATGCACGATAGCGCTCACCTGCTGCTGATCCAGCGTGCGGCCTGCCCGCAAATTCAACAACACGGAGGCGGTAGGTTTCAACTGGTCGCGTACAAAAACAGTTGGCTTGGGGATGGCCAGATGGATCCTTGCTACATCCACTGCCCCGATGGATTGGATGCTACGCTCCAGCTCACCTTCCAGTGCACGTTGGAAATTCACTTGCTCCACAAATTGGGAAACGCCGAATTTCTGGTTCTCCAATAACTCGAAACCAATATTGCCGCCTTTAGGCAAGCCCTCGGAGGCCAGCTTTAAACGTGCCTGATGCACTTGATTAGCAGGCACCAGGATTGCCGTCCCGCTATCCGAGAACTTGTATGGCACATTCATCTTTTCCAGTGATGCAACGATTGCGCCACCATCCTTATCAGAGAAATTAGAGAACAGCACACGGTAATCCGGCTGTTGGCTCCACATCCAGAACACGACCATCACTGCGATGACTGCGGCTGCACCTGCCAATAACAGTAGCTTGCCGCCAAGCTGAGGCGCCAAACCGACATTTACATTTCCGCTATTCAAGGCATCTGTTGCAGCCATATATTTCTCTCCAATCTGCATATTGCAATCGCTTTTTCTGTATAAACCCTTTGAAAGCGATTACACCTAATTGACTCATTGAATGTCATTATGCGGATTACTTTAATTTTTAAATCTGCGAATAAAGCCGTTTTACCCAGCCTATTTCACGGCTCGACAATCATCTTGGGTTGATAAATTAGCAACATGTCATTTTTGGGAATTAAGTGAAGGAGTCGATCGATGAAAGCTGGAGGAATAGACTCGAGCAGAATTGAAGCCATGCTAGCCCAACTCAAAGCGGCGGCACAGAAACCTCAGACAGAACAGATTGGCAGCTTATCTTCTGCTGCCGGGTTACAAAAAGCACAGAGTGCAGCTAAAGTTGATTTTTCAGATGCGCTAAAAGCTTCGCTGGATCAAGTGAATCAAGTTCAAGTCAATGCAGAAAAGTTGGGCAAAAGCTTTGCCATGGGTGATGATAGTGTCAGCCTTTCAGACGTGATGATTGCCGGGCAGAAAGCTAACATCTCATTCCAGACTACTGTGCAAGTGCGCAATAAATTGGTATCTGCATATCATGACATCATGAATATGCAGATTTGAAAACTTAATTTTTACATCAACATTATCAATTTATGCTTGATTAAGCCTGTGGCTGGTGATTAAATTTTATCTGGCTATCGGTTTTTTTGTGCACTAAAAATTCATAACATAGATGAAGTAAAAAACAATGGCGCAATTTACTGAAATTGATGCTGCGATCACAAGACGCTTATACGAATCAAGCAAACTCTCATATATCATCGGCTGTGTGCTGGCGGCGCTGCTCACCTATCAGGCATACCTAACCAACACTTTAACCACCACCGTATATGCCTGGTTAGGATTGACCACTTTAATTTACATCTATCGTTTTTTTATCTCAATCAAATTTCATAGCCGCAACCAACCGGATATTCATTGGCTAAACCTCTTCAGATCGGGTGTTACGTTCGCGGGTTTTATGTGGGGCAGCGCAGTCTTTTTACTATTCCCACCCAATAACCTGATCAGTCAATCAGTCCTTATATTCTCCATCATCGGGATATGTGCATCCTCCACTATCAACTATTCCATTGATTTTAAATCACTTTTTGGATTTTTGACCCCGATTCTATTAGCATTAGTGGCTCGTCTTTATATCGAACATACTTCGGCTAACTACATCATGGCCGTCATGGTAGTCCTGTTCATTCTTTTCATTGTCGTGGCAAGCAAGGCATCGCATAAAACTATCCTGCAGAACATACGTCTCGCGATGATTGCCTCCACCCGTGAAAAGCGAGAGAAATCATACAACCACATCATGGAAATGATTGCAAATGCTGCCTCTCTAGACAATATTCTTGAAAATATTATCACCAGCTTGGAAGTACAAAATCCTCAGTGGGTATGTAGCATCGTTGGACTAGACAAACAAGGCAAACATTTGATGCACTCCATTGGCCCTAGCCTGCCAGAATTCTATATCAAGGCGATTGATGGCTTGGAAATTGGCCCCAACGTTGGCAGTTGCGGCGCCTCGACATTTACCGGAATGCGTACCATTGTTGAGGATATCCAGTCTCACCCTAATTGGGCACCATATAAACAGTTGGCTGATAAAGCAGGGCTTTCGGCCTGCTGGTCCGAGCCTATCAAAAACTCTTCCGGAAAAGTATTGGGTTCATTGGCGATATATCTTCGCACTCCTACCTCCCCCACCGATGATGATATAGAAGTCATCACACACAACGCTTACCTAGCTGGTATTGCTATGGAACGTGCCGAATCCAACAAAGAACAGCTACTGGCATCCATGTTCTATCAGAACACCAGCGAAACCATGTTGATTACGGATGCCGACAATCAGATAGTCGCTGTTAATCCAGCATTTATAGAGGTAACAGGTTACAGCGCTGAGGAAATTATTGGTCAAAACCCACGGATTCTTAAGTCTGAACAACAGGACAAAGCTTTTTATGAGGAATTCTGGCGTGAATTAAATACAAGTGGAAGATGGCAAGGAGAAATCTGGAACCGTAAAAAGAACGGCGAGCTTTATCTCGAATGGATCAGAATTAACACGATATACGACAGCCATGGCAAAGTAATTAATCGTGTAAGCTTGGCTACGGATATTACCGAGAAGAAGGAGACAGAGGATATCATCTGGCGTCAGGCCAACTTTGACCCGCTGACTAACCTCCCTAACCGGCGCATGTTCAACGACAGGCTAAACCAGGAAATCAAGAAAACCCATCGCGCTGATTTGCCGCTTGCGTTGTTGTTTATTGACCTGGACCACTTTAAGGAAGTGAATGACACGCTAGGTCATGCAATGGGAGATGTGTTACTGATAGAAGCAGCCAGACGCCTCGTTACTTGCGTAAGAGACACAGACACCGTCGGTCATGACAACGCTGTATCCCGGCTGGGAGGGGACGAATTCACGATCGTCCTTGGCGAATTGCGTGATGTCAATTGCGTTGAGCATATTGCACAAAGAATTCTGGACAAGCTGTCGGATCCATATCAACTTGGTTCAGAAGTGGTATATATCTCTGCAAGTATCGGCATCACTCTATATCCGGCAGATTCCATGAATGCTGACACGCTCCTCAAAAATGCGGATCAGGCCATGTATGCAGCAAAGCGGTTGGGCAGAAACCGTTTCAGCTTCTTCACTGAATCCATGCAAACAGCTGTTCAGAGCCGCATGCGGCTTACCAACGACTTGCGGAACGCTCTTGAGAAAAACGAGTTGTATCTGCATTACCAACCAATCATCGACTTAGCCACAGGCCATATCCGCAAAGCAGAGGCCTTGATTCGCTGGCGACATCCCATCAATGGCAACATCAGCCCGGCCGAATTCATCCCGATTGCGGAAGACACTGGGTTGATTATGGAAATTGGGGACTGGGTGTTTAAACAGGCTGCTGAACAAGTCGCGTTGTGGCGTCAGTCCATACACCCGGACTTTCAGATCAGTATCAACAAATCGCCTGTACAGTTCTTTAACAACAATACGAACAAGAGATCACATCTAAACTGGTCTAACTTTTTGAAAGAGCTAGGATTGCCAGGACAAAGTATCTCGGTAGAAATCACCGAGCGGCTGTTGCTGGATAGCAGCAACTCCATTCGCGAACAGTTGCTTGAATTTCGCGATAACGGCATCCAGGTATCACTGGATGACTTTGGGACCGGCTATTCATCGTTATCGTACATCAAGAAATTTGATATTGACTATATCAAGATCGATCAGTCTTTTGTACGTAATCTTGAATCCCAGTCTGATGATATGGCGGTATGTGAAGCGATTGTCGTCATGGCACATAAACTGGGCATGAAAGTGATTGCAGAAGGCGTTGAAACAGAACAGCAGTTCAATTTGCTGAAAACCATTGACTGTGATTTCGGCCAGGGTTATTACTTCTCGCGGCCGGTTACAACCTCAGATTTCGAAAAACTATTGGCTTAAGTTCCCGAGTTCAGGCGGATGCTCGCCCTTCTCCAGTCGATATAGCCAAGCCAGAATCTCGGCAATGGCCAGATACAACTCCTGTGGAATATACTCATCCAAGTCAACTTGCATCAACATTGCTACCAGCTCTTTAGAATGGTGCACAAACACACCATGTTCCTCCGCCTTGGCGATGATCTGTTCAGCAATCGCACCACGGCCTTTCGCGACGACCCTAGGCGCAAAATCCCCAGTCTCGTAAGCTAAAGCAATCGCTTCCTGTCTTGTGGTCACAGTCTCATTCATGTGATGCCACCAGCAAGCCTTCCAGTTTTTGTCCGTTGCGTTCAATGGCCTTAGCCAATCCCACGCTTTGCGCCTGCATGATCGAACAAGCTTCCGCATTCTCAGCCAGCAATCCGATACGCATGCGACCATCTACCAGACTTATTTTGGCTGACACCTTACCCAAATGCGGCAATTCCAGAGCCAGCTCAGTAAACACGGATTGTGAATCGGGAGAACGCTCACCATTGCTCGCGTATTCATCTTTCGTACCGTTTTTCAACCGAACATCCCAATCCATTTTTTGGCCCGGCCATATTTCGCCATGCCAGGAAAGACGGTGATTCTCGAGGATCGCAAGCTGTTGAGGCAAAAGTGTATTCTGTGTGTTTGGCTGATTCTGCGGCTCGGAACGTAGTTCGGACAATAGCCGATGCCCTTCATGAAACTGTTTTAAATGTGACTCATAAAACAATCCACTTTGTTCTACTGCACTTTTAAGATTTTGTGCAATCAGCTGTGGAATAGTAGGGAAACGGGTCACCACATTTGTGGCTTGGAACCTAGTTGAAACGCCAGCCGCCTGCGCTTGCTTCAATGAATCATCTATCAAATGTGCAGCGGCACTCACACTAGCTGTAGCATCGCTTGTTTTATCTACATGCGTCACTCCCTTGTGCATAAGTGCAAAAGTTGGCACTGGGGAATCATTGAGGTACTGCAATAACAATTGCTGACCAATATTCACATTTTGGCCAAGATCCATCTTATACGAGGCCTGCCCAACTTTTACAAGAAAAGTGCCATCCTCCAATTTTGAAGTAACCAGTGCAGGATAATGCGTTCCTTTGGAAAATTGTGTTGCACGCGCATTTAGCTCCTGAACCGGATCACCAATATGCGCTACAGGAATTACAGGCGCTATCCTTGCAAGAGGATGTATGCCTGTAGCTTCTGTAGATATCGAAAGCATAATCCCGGTTACTAAGGCCCGTAGGCGCGAGCACCTTTAGATTCACCATGGTTGTTGTTCAACATTGTGTTGAGTTTTACCATCCACGGTGCCATCAGATTTCTGATCTCACGGTCATCCGCGAGTATCCGTTTGATACATGCCAGTTTTCTGGCATAGGCTTCACCTGTCAAAGGCTCAGCATCATACATCTTGAGCTTTTCCACATATTGCGCGCAATAACCTTCTAATTCGCTCAACTTGTCCCAGTCTTGTTGTTGGGCCGCCAAAAGCATATGGCTTGTCACTTCTGCAACTGATTCATACAAGGTTAATACATTGACGTAACTCATCTTCAAGCCTTTTCTAAATATGCAAAATTATTGGCATTACCAACCTGTGCAGGTACTGATTGCGCTGCCTGCTCCTTTTTTGAAATCTCCTCCCAAGCGCCTTTCAAGTCGCTGAGGAGCCTAATCACCTCGTTAAGCGGTTCTGTCTTGTTCTCAATATTCGCCTTGAGCAACTGGTTAGTCATATATATGTATAGAGCATCCAGGTTCTCGGCAATCTTTCCACCTTCCTGCTTGTTCAAACTCATACGCAAACCAACTTGAATGATTCTGATTGCCTTAAAGATCATGTCGCTCTTCTTGGGATAGTCATTATTTTGTATATGTAGTATCGCTGAACGGCAAGCAACGATTGCGCCCTCATAAAGCATCACGATCAATTGGACCGGATTAGCTGCAGCCGCGCTTGTTTCCAGGCTAATCGACTTGTATTGGTTGATGCTGTATTGATTACCAAACATTTTCTCCCCTTTCGATTCTTTCAATGTTCAACGTTTAACCCAGGTTTTGAGAAATAAAAGACTGAGATGAACTCAACTTGGACAACACAGCGTTTAAATTGCTGAATTGTGCTGTATAGCGTTTTTTAATGCTGGCCATGCGCACTTCCAGCGCATCCACCCGCTTGGTAATATCTGTGATGTTCTGGTTAATGTTGGCCGTGCGAGTCGTCAAAGTCACGTTTTGTGAAGACTTCGCCCAAGCCTCCAGTTTTGTGGCATAGCCTGATGAGGAAACAAACAAGTTGGAAAGATCAGCCAAATTGTTTGTGACTGCCTCACTGAATTTTGTAGCATCCAGCGTTAATCCTGTACCTGGCTTACTGTTAATCCCAACATCAGACAACATGGTAAAAGTACCGCCTGATACCGTGCCTGTCACTATACCCTGCAATTCATCCATCATCTGCTTGATAGCAGGGTCCCCAGCCAGCGTTCCGCCGCTAGAACTGGATGTCTTGTAAGCGGAAACGCTTTTTAGTGAATTCACCAAATTGTTATAGGCTGTGACAAAATCATTCGCAGCCGAGTTGATGGCTGCGGTATCTTTGGTAATGGTCAAGCTAGTTGGGCTAGCAGTAACTTTATTCAAATTAAGCGTAACGCCCTGAATTGCATCTGATACGGTATTGGATGTTTTTGTGATCGCAATCCCGTTCACTTTCAAGTTTGCATTTTGGGCTGACATGGTTTCAGATAGGTTTTGCGTACCGGCTGGGTTATTGTTGAGCAAACTATTAATAGCGGCATCGCCTGAAACAGAAATGCTCATACTATTGCTCACCCCGGATGATACGGAAGTTAACGCAAGCCTGTATGGTGAAGTCCCGCCATCATTGATAATCGTGGCATTCACGCCAATATTGGCTTTGTTGATGGCATCGCGTATTCCCTCCAAGGTATTGTTGGTGCTATCGATGGTCACTGTTTTCATGCCGCCACCATTGGAACTAAAGCTTGCGCCGGAATATTTACCTGTATTTGAGTCGAATGTTCCGCCACTGATGGTGCCAAAATCAAAACTGAGTGTGGTGCTGGCGCCAGAGCCTATGACAGCTTTGCTGTCAGCTTGGCCAGCCGCCACCAGTTGCTGCGATTTGGCCAAACTGGAAACTTCAATGCTGTAGTTGCCGACAACCGCAGTTTTACTTGCCGATGCAGTAAAAATAGAACTGTCAGCTACGCTGACACTATATGCCTGGAATCCACCGGAGCCTTGCAGCTTTTGTACTGCTGCCTGAAAATTGGAAACACTGCTTTTAACGCTACCCAACACCGAAAGCTTGGTCCGCAGAGATGCAGATTTCTGGTTAAGCGTATCAATCGGTCTGCGCTCAACCGTCATCAGTTGCGTAACGATTGAGTTGACGTCAACCGCTCCTGCTGTAACTCCGGTAATGGTAGCCATTTCCTGTTCCCTCTATATTTTGTGGTTAAACAACAAACCAGCCAAAGCATTGTTGCCTGATTTATATGCAGCATGCCTTTCTGCCGCAAGCTGCTGCACTCGTGTGATGGCATTGCTGATTGCCAGCGCATCCTCTGTCGGATACTGGTTAAGCACTTCGCCTGTCATTGGCTCCACTAGCTTTATCACCACCTTGTTTGACTCTTTATCTACCACAAACCTGACATCAGATTGCATTTGGCCGAATAATTTATTCGCATCCTCTACCGCATGCTGCAATAGTTCCGGCGAAATTTCCTTACCAGTAACGACTTCTGTTTTGGGAGGGTTAACTTCTTGCACTGGCGCTTGACGAGGCGCAACTGACTGGCCCACCACTAGGCCACCTGAAAGTGACAGCCCGCCCAGTGTCAAATTTGTACTCGAAATAGACATTTTTTACCTCCACTAACTCAAAAAACCAGCCAGAACATTCTGGCCGGTTTCCATACTGATATTTACAACCAGCCCTTCATCATTAACGTAGCAAGCTAGTGATATTTTGCGGTGCTTGGTTAGCCTGGGATAGCGCAGCCATACCTGCTTGTTGCAAGATGTTGTTCTTGGTCATGTTTGCGGTTTCTGAAGCATAGTCAGTATCCATGATGGCACTGAGTTGTGCCGCAATATTCACAGAAGCATTACCCAGGTTATTAGCTGCTGATTGGAAAGTTGCCATATCTGCACCAAATGAGGCGCGTGCCTTAGCTACATTATCCAAATCGGTACTAATACCTGCTACTGTATAAGTTGTACCTAATGTTGCCTTAGCGCCTACACCTGTGACCGTGCTGCCATCTGATGCAACCACTACAGAACCTGTAGCAGTAATCAGACCGTTAATACGTGCATTCTCATCAACCAGAGCTTGACCTTCTGGAGAGTTTGCTAGCACTAGAGTGCCGCCTGCCTGTACAGCAAGTTCACGCATACGTTGTAAGTTTTCTGTAATCTGCGCATTGTAACTATCGTTGGTTTGTGCAAGTGCGATACCATCATTCGCGTTACGCATCGCTTGCATCGTGCCGCGATATTGAGAGTCTAATTTTGTCGCATTCTGTAATCCTGTAGCATCATCTTTGGCAGAGTTGATGCGACTGCCAGATGAAAGACGTGCCAATGAGGTATCTAGTGCATGTTTTGATTTGTTCAATGCATTAATGTTAAAAAGTGATGCTACGTTTGTATTTAATACTGCAGCCATTTTATTTCTCCATTCAATTTAAGTTAAATTCAGTTACACCGTTAAAAATTAGCTTTGCTTAAACTCACATTTGCATCGCTGTTGTAAGTGTTATCGGTAGCTATTTCATAAAATTTAGGGTTCATATTAAATTTTATTTTTTTCACTAGTAACCGATCGCAGCCTGTAAGCATGATGTCGACCGAATTTTTTAAATCTTTAGAGACCTTTCGTTTAATTCTGTTTTTTCATTAAATATCATAGTGTTAATTAGCATCGAACATTGAAATATACATGCAGCTATTTAACTGCTTGCTGGATGACAATCGCCCGCTCACTGAAATTAGACTGTCTAAATCTGCTGGGGGTTGAGTCTTAATAAGCGCATCTATATAACTCACCCACAATTGTGGTTCGTTTGGGTTGGATTCCAGTGCGGTTCTAAAGTAACTCAGGCTATCATCATATTTACCGACATCCTGTGAAATGACACCCAAATTATGGTTAGCAAATGCATGTACGGCATCCTTCTCCAAGATCGTAAGATACAAATGCTCAGCCTCTTCTAATTGACCTTGTTTGTGATAAGTAACGGCCAGTTCATATAATTCAGCCACCGAATCCGGCCGACACACAGTCACCATATCAGAACACTCCTGCCCTGCCTGTTGTCGCATGTCGATTTGCTCTTGAGTTGAAATCATCCATTACCCCTTGCGTAATGGGCAATACCTTAGGCAAAGCCCATTCGTTTTAAGAATGGTCTAATTATCAGAAACTTTGGGGGATTTTGATGCCGGAAATAACGCTGGAAAAACCGTTTAGTTAAAGCGTTGCGCTAATCTACAAGATTGTTCTTGATAGCGTAGTGAGTCAATTCGGCATTGTGCTTGAGTTGCATCTTCTCTAGTAATCGGGTGCGATACATGCTGACCGTTTTGACAGAAAGTGACAGCTTTTCCGCTATCTCGCTCACCGACAAGCCTGAAGCAATCATTGTCAATGTCTGGAATTCCCTGTCAGAGAGCAGTTCATGTGGCGCCTTCTCATTCTCAGATCCTACCTGATTTGCCAATATTTCAGCCACTGCAGGCGTAATGTATTTTTTGCCTTTTGCGACAGTATGAATCGCATTGGTCAACTCAGACGATGCACTCTGCTTGCATAGATAGCCTGATGCCCCTGCCTTTAAAGCTCTTACGGCATATTGGTCTTCCCGGTGCATAGATAACATTAGCACGGCAATCTGCGGGTTTTCTTTCTTGATGTATTTAAGGGCTTCTATCCCGCTGCGATCCGGCAATGAAATATCCAGCAGCAGCACATTAATATCTGGCGCCCGGCAAAGCTTGATAGCTTCATTGGCTGTAGACGCTTCTGCGATTACAGCTATATCATCAGTCTCTGCCAGAATCTGCTTTAGCCCAGTTCTTAAAATGGCATGATCATCTGCAATGATGACGTTTATTTTTTTTACCATACCTTGTGCTCCGCACAGCCTCGATTCCTATACTACATCACCCGCATGCCTTGGTAGCATCACAGACACATTGGTACCATTACCTGGGGCACCGCCAATTGAAAACTGACCTTTCAACGCCACTACCCGTTCTTCCATGCCACGCAAACCAAATGAATTCGGCTTAAGCGTATCTTCTACGGCAATGCCAACACCATCGTCATGTATCAGCATTCTAATACTATCTGGCTCAAAAAACAGCCCGACATCCACATGGCTTGCATGCGCATATTTTGCGATGTTCGACATGGATTCCTGACATACACGAAATAAAGTGATAGCTTGCTCGCTCGTTACTTTCGCTTCTGGTTGATTCGTGCTGAACCGAGAAGGAATACCCATTTGTTTCTCAAATTCTTTCGTCTGCCATTCCAGCGCAGCTACGATACCAAGCTCAAGTACATTGGGTCTCAAATCCCCGGAAATCCTGTGCGCCGCGTCAAATGTGGCATCGACAATCGCTTCCAGATTTTTGGCCTTCTCGATCAAAATTTCCTGGTCAGACGGAATACGCTTCAGGATAGAGGCTAGGCCTATTTTGATTACTGTCAGGTTCCCGCCCAAATCATCATGAATCTCACGTGCAATCCGGTGGCGTTCTTCCTCCTTGATGCGTGTCAGATGTGCAGATAGCTCTGCCAAACGTTTACGGGATTCTTCCAGCTCATGCTTCTCGTTTTTGCTTTGGGTGATATTTGTCATGATCCCTTCCCACTGGATCATCCCATCAACCAGCACTCTCGGGGTAGCACGCATATTGACCCATTTCGTATCCTGCCATTCATCAATCCATATGCGCCCTTCCCAATTCAGCATCTTCATGTCTTGTACTGAATGTTCAAAACACTCTTGCAACAAAGCTCTATCCGCTTTGTCCATCATCGCATAAAACAGTTGAGGCGATTTCATCAACGCTTCAGCATCAATCCCCAACAAGGCTTTACATCGATCGCTTAGATATACAAAGGATATTTCTTTCCGGTCATTCAACTGCAGTTGGAATACCAGCCCCGGGCTATGCTGTACAAGCGCTTGAAACCTGGATTCACTTTCATCGAATACCTTGTACGAAAGCCTCTTGTTCAAACTGTCCGGCTTGACAGCCATCACATATTGCTGCTGATTCGTACGAACGAGTGTGAGGGTGAGTTCAATGGATTGAGGTGGCTCTGTCTTGATTGATATTTTTTCAGGTCTGTCAGTACTGTTAGATGTTTCTTGATATAAAGCTGCAAAATTGGAAAATGCCTGTTTATCAACACCCGTCAGCTGTTTCAGCCCCATTTCCTGCAGACCAGCCAGATTAGTTGCAAAGCGATCCAGCGCTTTTTTGCTTGCCAAGACGAGACGCATCGAAGTCATATCAATCAGATAAACCTCATCCGAGACATTAGACATCAATGCATGAAAAAATGGATCTTGATCAAATTGAGTTGACAAAAGAACCTGCCATTCCATTAGCTACATTCATATGTAGCTAATTGTGGCACTGTCACCTGCTCTTAGCAATCACCAAGGCTTCACGCTCAAGGTTAAATACGTACTGATGTATCTTTCTCTGATCAATGGCTGACTGCTCTATGAATTGCAATCCGATACGGTGCTTGACCTCACCACTTCTGAGTTCAATGCGTTTGATATTTCTAACACATAGAGAAGGTGCCACATCCCCTACTGGAAGACTCATTTGGCAAGCAGGGAAACATGCCCCCTCGGTCAACGCAGGATGAAGAGATCCTATGACAACAGCTCCAACACCTCCCAAGCTAATATCGACCAAAGTTAGCTCAAGCAATGCGTCTTCATCCGGATTTCCCGGATTGCTATAAGAAATAAGACATTTGACCGGATTTACCACCGGTGTATTTAACCGGAAAAACTCCCGACGTTGTAACCGGATCAAGCTTTTTGGCACAGTGATTTTAAGTGCAGCGCCATCTGTCAGCTGCACTTCGGAAACACTGGGGCTTGCCCAGCTGATCCTGATACCTTCGTTTTTGGAAAAAATCACATGATTACTATTGATCAGACGCCGATTGAAACCTTCATCAATCCCTACATCCAGATAAACAGCATCCCTGTCCCCATCCACAGCAATCACTCTGGATAGACATTGGTCCCGACCTTGATTGAACGATAAATTGATTACCGCTTTGTTTTTTTCCAAGTCGGATAGTATTTGACAGATTTCCTTACGATTATGAACGGTACAACGCTCATCATCTGACAGGTCTGATTGATCAATCATTAATTCTTGAAGCCCTTCTATGTTATATTTGTTTCACCGAATTAGTTTAATATAGAGATTCGTTCCCGCCAACACTTCAGATACTCCAGCAGTGTTAATACCTTAGTATTATTACGCCGCGATATCCGATAACTTTAATTCTAAGTTTCCTATCCGAATAGCATTATCTAACAACATTGAAAACTTGATTCAAACAAATAGGGGCATGAGAGCCCGCTTATTCTCATATTGAAATAATATCAAGTCTTATATCCTACTTGGAATCATCAATAACCAGATTCAAAGTTCCGGAATAGTAAATATGACTCAAGCAGACTCTCCTGTCGATATTGCTCGCCAGACGCTCTTAAAGCTGGCAAAGCAAAAGCTGATGCCTACCCCTGACAATTTCCGTAATGCTTATAACGAGATTGCTGGAATTGATACCCAGAATTATGAATACGAGCTAACGAACACTTTTAAAAAAGCTTTAGCGGGCGGTCATCAAAGCGACTCTGCAGCCACCTATCGTTCCATAGCGTCAACGCTTGAAAAACAAGATTGGACAAAACTTGAATCGCAATTACGCAATCTATTCGCGAACAACCATGTTGAAGAAACCAAAACCACCAACTGGTCTGTCATCATTCGGACGTTACTGAAACAGTTAGAAGCTAGCCACAAAGGCATCACGCTTAGCCGTAAAAAGGAAGGTTTGCATCGTGTACTTGGAAAATTCAGTCTTGATTCCAATCTGCTGGGAGAAAAAATACAGTCGCTAGTGGCATCCTGGGGAGAAGAAGTAAATGATGCCATAGAAGTACAAACTGCTCCTATACATGCTGAGCTCCTAGAAAACCAAGTGCAAGACGGGCTGTCCATTGCGCCAAAAACCGGGAACCTATGGCGTGAGATGATGCTAGAAACTTTAGCATTAGCATTAATTCCCAACTTGGAAGAGATTCCTGACGCACAGGAAAAAGCAAAGGCTTTGTTAGATCAAATGCAGATCACTGTGTCAGAATCGATGCTAGGACAACATGCCGATGAATTGAAAAACACATTGCTAACGCTCGAGATGCAACGTGATGCCCATCGCCGTATCCACCAATCATTACTTAACCTGCTGCGATTACTTACGCAAAGCATGGATGAACTTGTCATTGAGGATGATTGGCTGCACAGTCAGATCGGCATCATCAACGACATCGTCAACAAACCCATCAACATCAATAGACTTTACGATGCAGAGACAAGCCTGAAAGATCTGATAGAAAAACAGTTAAATCTGAAACCTGCACTATATGATGCCCGAGACACATTAAGACAAATGGTATCTACCTTTGTAAACGGCCTTGCTGTCATGACTGAAAGTACTGGGGACTATCATGCAAAAATCGAGAACTATCAGAAAAAACTAAGCGAGACAGAAGATATAGGTGAACTGAACAATGTGCTGCACAACATTCTTGAAGACACCAAAAATGTCGGATTTAGCGTTCAAAAATCACGATCTGAATTTGAGGAAAGCCAGAAAAAGGCCAATGAAGCCGAGCAGAAAATAATGAAATTGACTGCGGAGCTGAATCACATTCATGAAGTCGCCCATGAGGACTATTTAACCGGGACTCTCAATCGCAGAGGCATGGATGAAGCACTTGAACGCGAGTTTAACCGCGCAGACCGATATCAAACGGCGCTGAGTATCGCCATGATGGATATCGATCATTTCAAAAAACTTAACGATAAACTTGGACATAAAAAAGGAGACGAAGCGCTTACGCATTTTGCGAAAGTGGTTAAGAACGTCAAACGGACAACTGATGTGTTAGCCCGCTACGGTGGTGAAGAGTTCATCATTGTTCTGCCCGCTACTAACCAAGAAGATGCTATCAGTGTAATTACACGTGTGCAGCGCGAACTTACCAAGAACTTCTTTATGGCTAACGACGAACGTGTGCTGATTACATTCAGTGCTGGCGTTGCAGAACGCCTACCAGGAGAAAGACCAGAGGATATTGTCCCTCGCGCGGACGCTGCGCTCTACAAAGCAAAGAATGCTGGACGTAACCGTGTTATCGGGGCTGACCCTGCCGTATGAGGCTAGCAAGTGGTGCCCGGGGCCGGAATCGAACCGGCACGCCTGTTTAGGGCGAGGGATTTTAAGTCCCTTGTGTCTACCAATTTCACCACCCGGGCATGAAGAATGCGGTGCGTATTCTAACATTCTCTCGCCTATTCTGATAAAAATTCTCAGACTTTTTTGACTACAAAAAATAAAAAAGCACATTATTTAGATAATGTGCTTTTTGCTTTGAGAAATAATTATTTATTTACCAATTCACGCACTATCTGCCACTGGCTACCAATCTTTTCGAAATCCAGCGTTTTATTCACATTGTCAGTAAAGCCTTTCACTGGAATACGCTTAGCATTGCATATCTCACAACCCATGCTGTCTTTAGCTATTTTTAGCTTGTATTTTGTCACGCTATAGTCCTGATCAAAGACAGCTTGCGCTTTATCGCCGTTACAACTGACTTTCATGTTCGATAGTTCCAGATCTATCTTGCCATAACCGACAATACGTGCCTTGCGCTGGTTTCCCCATTCTGTTTTCGTCATAGGTGGTTCTGGAGCGAATTTATCCGCATAGAACCTCATGTAGTTATCAAAGTCTTTATGGCGCCAAGCAGATGCCCAATCATTCACACGTGAAGTAATTTCATCAACGCTGCAACTCTCTGCAGGTTTGTTTATTGGTTTAACAGGCAAAGGCCTATCACTCGCCACAGACATAGGTTTGGCATTGGCAACCAGGCTCGCTTTATCGATATTCAGCATTTCAGGAGCCATCGCTTTACATGTTTCATAATTCTCCGCGTAGTCTGCTTGCCCGATATCTGGCAAATCCCCACGAACCACACCTAGTTTTTTCAGCAACTCGCCTTGGCTCGCGTAAGTACGCGCATATGCAGTATACAAATCACGCTCTGCATTAGTGTAAGCACGTTTTGCTTGGAAATATTCGTTTTCAGTATCGAGCAAATCAAGCAAAGTACGCTGACCGATATCAAATTGTTTACGATAGGCTTCCCTGGCCTTTTCAATCGACAGCTGATGCTGATTGCGGTAACCAAGCTGTTCTTTCAGGCTCAAAATATCGTTGTAAGCAATGACTAGTGTTTGGCGTGTATCCACACATGCTTTATCACGCAAATCTTGAGATGTATTAAGTTTTTCCCCAGCTTGGGCAATCATCGACTTATCAGAAAACCCGTTAAATAGATTGAATGTAGCTGTCAGCTCCAGTGCGTCTGCTGCCATGCTGCTGTTCTTGCCATCCGAACTTACATCCAGATTCTTTCTAGCCTGCAAATCCAATCGAGGCATGTATTTGGCACGTCTACCCTCTACTTCCTGCTGCGTAGCGACAATATTTTCAATCGCCGACAAAAGTTGAGGATTTTGCTTATAGGCAAGCATCAGTGCCTGATTCGCATCCGGCTCGACACCATCTTTGAAGAAATCAACTTCCTGCAGGGTATCTGGTGGCAAATCACCATAAAGACGCTGGAAACGCGCTGTCACATTTTGCAGATTTGTCGTTTCAGTCAGCAAGTTAGCCTCAGCTAATGCCAAACGGCCACTCGCCTGCTCCAAATCAACACGTCTCGCCACCCCCGCTGTTACACGCTCCTCAATGCGATCAAACAACTGTTTATGGACGATATAGTTCTCTTTGGCATAATCTACCAATTGACGATAACGCTGGATATCAATGTAGGCCTTTACCAAATCAAGCGCGGTATTCTGCATGGTATTCTGCAGTTCGTAATAACGCACTCGGGCTGCATGATCCAAACGACTCACTTCACTTCTTGTTGCAAAACCATCAAACAACATCTGGCGAAGCACAAGCTGGGTCTGTCTGTCAGGAGTGGCAGTATTTCCAATATTAGGAGTCAGTCTTTCCTGGCTGCGCCAGGTGGACACGATATCTGCGTGGGGATAATAAGTTCCTTTAGCCGCCTCCTGCTCCTGCAATGCAGCTTTATAGGTGTGATAATTCGCCTGAACCTCCGGGTTGGAAGTAACGGCTTTCTCGACGATTTCTTTGAGTGTTGTCGGAGCGGCACTCACTGCAAAAGGCATACAAACTACAAATGCTGCCGCCACTCCCCCAATTACTTTTTTAATCATTATGTATCGTTCTTCTGAATCAACCCCGAAAATCAGTGGATAAAACCATTCTTATCCTAAGATTTAATCTAGCCGTTTCGCCTTATATTTGTTATTTGTTCAAGACTAAATTTGCATCAATTGCAATTTTGTCAAACGATTAGCTTGGATACTGGTTTACATAAACGATATGTCCAAGCAGTGACACTTATAGCAAATTCTAATATATTGGCTCTACTATTACAAAGCTAATCAACATAAGAAAAGCAAAAAACCATAGCCTGATTAGGTTATGTGTCTGCTTTTTTACACTTTTTTTAATAGTTTTCTGCGCAATTGCCACAGATTTTGCGAAATTAGCCAATCTTGCGGGTCAACGCTATGGTGAAAGTGCCCGTAAAAGCATTCAGGAGTTACAACTATTAGTAGCAGATTTGAAATCGGCCCCTGATTTGGAAAAGTTAAAACGTATCAACAGTTTCTTTAATGACAAAATCACATTTGATGATGATTTGGCTATTTGGGGTGAACCGGATTACTGGGCTACACCGCTGGAGTCTATTGGCAAAAGGCGCGGTGATTGCGAAGACTATAGTATCGCCAAATATGTTTTCCTGAGAGAATTGGGCATCCCTAACGAGAAACTAAAACTAACCTATGTCCGAGCCCAAATAGGCGGGCCTCACAGCAATATCTTTCAAGCCCACATGGTACTTAGCTATTACGAGACCCCTTTTTCGGAACCTCTAATTCTTGACAACCTGATATCCGATGTACGCGTAGCTTCACGTCGTATTGATTTAACCCCAATTTTCAGTTTCAATAGTGAAGGCTTATGGACAGGTGCAGCCAATACTGCCAAAGGCACTTCACTCAATAATCTATCGCGCTGGCGCAATGTGCTGGTACGGATTCAACAGGATGGCATTGAGTAAAATGGATAGGAAACATTATGTCTCTCATTAAACAACTATGGCTAACAACTATCCTTGTCTTGACTATAGCCTTTGGTGCTGGTTTTATCATTAGTGTCATAGGAAGTAAAAATTATCTGGAACAACAATTGCAGATGAAAAATACGGATAATGCCGTATCCTTGGCGCTCTCCATCTCACAGATGAAAAAAGATCCTGTCGCCATTAACCTCATGTTGTCTGCACAATTTGATAATGGGCACTATCGATTCATCAAACTCACGTCACCCAACGGCAAGGTAATCAGCGAAAGAACAAACTTCAACCTTTCCGCCGAAGTGCCTGGGTGGTTCAGGAATCTAATTTCCATCAATCCTGAAGCAGGTATCGCCCAAATCCAGGATGGGTGGTCACAATATGGCACGCTCACTCTTGCCAGCAAAACCGACTTCGCTTACCTGGAGTTGTGGAACCTTGCTTACTGGACACTCTTTTGGAGCATCTTGATCGCACTCACGTGCGGAATCATCGGGTCATTATTACTAAAGATGATTCTTCGCCCACTTAACGAAATGGTAGAAATGACCGAGGCTATTGGCGACAAAAACTTCATCACCATCAAGGAACCAAGAACGCTTGAGTTCAAGTCGCTGGCGCAAGGCATGAACCGTCTTTCCCGACGCATTAAGGAGATGTTCGTTACACAGTCGCAGTTACTAGAACAAATGCGTATCGAGGCGAATTATGACACTGTCACTGGGTTAATGAACCGTAAGTACTTCAACAGCCGAGTGAGAGCATGTATTGCCAATGATGAATATTTTACCAAAGGGGTATTAGTCATCTCGCACATTAGCAACCTTGCCGAAATTAACGAAGAGCTTGGCGTTACAGAGTCAGATGCTGTCTTGAAAAGAATGGGGACGTCTTTGGAAATATTCTGTCAGAAGCACGCCAATCTATTTGCAGGACGTTTGACTGGTTCCGATTTTGCGGTATTTTCAACTGAACCGGTAGATAGTCACTTATTGTGCGGTCAAATCAGAAACACTTTGCTGCATGCTGCAGGCTTGGAAAACAAATTTAAAAACTTCGCACTTCCAACCATTTCAAGTGACATTCACAAATCCGAACGACTCAACACTCTAAATGAATTAATCAAAACCATTAAAGATAAAACCACCCCATCTGAAGTCGACGTTCTGGAATTGTTGGATACAAGTGATTTTACCAAATACGAAGATCACGATGAGATAGAGTGGCGTACGATGCTGACATCCGCACTGGATGCCAAACGCCTGAAGCTTGCTGCATTCCCGGTAAAAACGCCTGACGGGAAAATCATTCACGTGGAAAGTCCTGCCAGATTACAGTTGGTTAAAGATGATGGCTGGCATTCCGCTGGTGAGTTCATTGCCTGGGCTACGCAGTTTGGCCTAGTGGCGAGGCTTGATTACCTGGCTATTGAAACCGCCGTTAAATCCCTAAACAAGGATGATTCGCAAGACATTGGATTGAACATTTCCACCAACACCATCTGTGATTCCGAAAGTCTTGCCCGCATCACTAAACTGCTGAAACGCCACCCTCAGTCAGCCAGCAGATTATGGCTAGAAATTCCGGAAAGCGGGGTATTCCAAAACCTGCCTCAGTTCAGAGAATTTTGTGCACTCATCAAGCCCTTAGGTTGCAAACTGGGCATAGAACACTTCGGCGCAGAAATCAGCCGACTAGGTGAACTACATGATCTTAATTTGGATTACATTAAGGTTGATACATCTATTATTCATGGAATTGACCAGAATCAGGGCAACAAAGCCTTTCTGAAGGGGATTTGCCTCATAGCCCACTCAATCGGTCTCATGGCGATTGCTGAAGGCGTACAAACCGAACTCGAACTGACACTATTGCCAGAATTGGGCATAGACGCGATGACCGGGCCTATAGTAAAAGCTGACAGCTAAAACGAAAATCTTTAACAATCATGAACTAACCACTCGGGCTTTGCTGTCTTCTTAGGCCGAGTGCCTCATAAAATGATGTTCATCATCTAACAAATTAAGTTTTGCGTTTTTCATACGCAAGCCTTGGCGTTCAATCAGACGTTTCTGTGCTGGCTCAGGAAAATCAGTGAAGCGAATAAAATCACGATCAATCAGTAAAGAGATGAGGTCTTCCAGCACACGCGCAAGCTGGATATCGCTTTCACGAAAAGGGTCTTCTACTTTAATGGCCGAATCCAAATATTCCAGATATTCCTTATTGCCAGTCTCCAGTTCCTCCCAACCATCCAACGACAAGCTGGTTTGACTGATAGCCTGAATTTTGCCGTCCATTCCTCTTAATACATATGGCATGACCGCCTCCGATACTTTACTTTACATTTCCTGATACTGATATGGTTATCGGCAAAGATTGGTAAAGCTGAAGGCTTTGAACTTACTATGTTTAACAGCCAACAAAAAACCCGGAGTAAGCCGGGTTTTTTGTTGCGGCATCAACTAATCAACAATGAGTTTATTATTCGTCAGCAAGTTTTGGATAACTTGTTGGTCATTGGCAAACCCTGTAACCAAATCAACACCTGTCAAGGTGATGGTCTGCACATCATTTGCAGCATTAAAGCCCGCTGCAAATTCTCCGCTGCTGCTGACATGAACGACTGTATCTGCCCCGACTTTCTCAAAATGCAAGTAGCTTGCAAGGTTACCCACACCAGTAAGGTGATTTTCACCTGTCAGCAAGTCTCTCAAGTCAAGCACATCACCACCGGCAGCCGGATTAAAATCTGTAATCGTATCCGCAGCTGGAGAGCCTTTGGCACCTTTGTCTGCCAATTCCCATCTGAACACATCAGACCCGGCACCGCCGGTCAAGGTGTCATTGCCTGCATCGCCAACGATGATATCAGCACCGTTCCCGCCATTAATCGTATCGTTACCTGCGCCGCCGTATATAGTGTCATTACCATCCCCGCCTTGCAGATTATCGTTGCCATCATCCCCCATGATCAGGTCATTACCGGCACCTCCCAAGATAGTGTCATTACCGGCACCACCGTATAGCTGGTCATCATCTGCTCCACCATCGATAGTATCGTCCCCATCGCCACCTTTGATGATATCGCTGCCAGCCCCGCCGTTCAGCGTATCGTTGCCAGCAAAGCCTGCAATCGCATCATTGGCATTCGTACCCGTAACGCTATCGCCTCCAGTAGTTCCCTGGATTTCATTTGTAACAGCATGCAAGGTCAAAACGGCAGATGAAGTGTCACCCTGAGCATCTGTCAAAGTATAGCCAACATGCACATCCGGGATATTGGTTGCTGCAGCATTTAAGGTAACAGGATTAAACACCACGCCATCTACCAATATAGAGGCATTCTGATTAGGCTCAATACGAATGCTACCTATATTGCTCCAATTGGTTGGCAATGCTACAAGCCCTTCGCTTGAAATTGCTACCTGGCCCAATAAATTCCCCAATATATCGTAGACGCTCACCGCTGCAGCAACGGTATTAGTGCCTCCCTGAAGGTTACTAGCTCCGGCATTGATATTCAGGCTAACATTCTGCACACCTTGTGCAAATGTTGCCCGGTTAAAATTAATCAACAGTGTTTCCAGGTTATCTACTCTGTTGTTGGCATTACCACCATTAACGCCGACACCTGTGTTGCTTGAATAATTAATCGTTGCATCTGGCGCATTAACATTGCCTGTCCGCGTGACGCCCTGCAATGTAATGCCAGAGCCTATTGGATCATTGTTAAAACCTATATTTTGCTGCGCCCCCTGTGGCGGACCGCTTGTCTGGGATGCCGGCGGAGTATATTTGTAATACCCGTCACTTTGGAACACCAAAGTATTGGTTGGATCTGTAGAGCTAGTCCAGGTAAGCTCTTTGGCAGCATTGATCACGTAAGTGCCGCCACCTGCAGTACCGGAACTTGGTGTATTGAGGTTGAAAACTGCACCATTGAATACAATGGATGTCACTTTAGCGCTATCTACCGCGTTATCCGCGCCAGCCCCTATGCTGAATGGTGTGACTGCCTGACCAGCGCCATCTGTACTGGTCGCATTGATCACGTTACCGTCAAAGAAGGTATTCTTAGGCAACAACGTATCCCAATCGTCGTAAGCCCTTGGGATACCATTCACGATCTTGATGGTTTCAACCGCACTGGCAATGTCACCGTCGTTATCTTTGATGCTGAAGCCAATATCAAACTGATCACCGCTTACAGCCGCCCCTTGTGTGTAGTATGAATAATCGCCCGTAGTAAAGTTAAATACCAATGTACCTTTCATAAAGCCAAGCGCAGCATTCAAGGTAATGATATCCCCATTGACCGTGGCAGTACCATGCGTACCTGTCTGATAGAAAGGATCATACGTGATTTGATTGGTTGCCGGATTGTAGCTGAATCGTACAATCGTATCCGGTACAGTATCTGGATCGTTACTGTCCATCAGCATATCAATATACTGAACATAGCCGCCATCAGCACCAATATGCACGAAAGCGTTATTTCCGCTCGCGCCCACATTGCCGCCAAATGAAGGTGGTATCGTGGCTGTCAAAGCAGCCGACAAGCCATTCAGATCGCTCACCAGGATTGCAGGATCTTTTACATTATTCCCATCGGCATCCACGTTATGAATGCTATCCAATGGAGCTGTGTTACTTACACCACCGCCAATACCGATTGCGTATGATTTGACTGAAGGGTTGTTTGCCAGGAATGTAGTGTAACTAATCGGGTTAGTCGCGCCATTGGTTTCATTTGCAGGGTCAACAATACCGTTACCACCGCCCACCTGCGCTGAAGGCACGCCATCTGAGATAAAATATGCAATATTTGTTTTACTGGTATCTATCGTGCCAAACATGTCCTGGATCTTGTAAAGGGCATCCTCGTAGTTGGTACCACCTCCTGGTGCTGGTATGGCGTTAATGGCAGCAATTACAGCTGCCTTGTCTGTAAGCAAAGCAGTGCCTGCTGTTGCTGTTGCAGAGAAGTAACCAACTTTGACAGACACACTGGCAGACTCGTCAAAATACTTGGTTACCATATCGATCATCGCCTGCTTAGCAGCCGCATAGCGAGTAGAAAGTGTCGCATTTCCATTTGCATCCACGAGACGCACTTGCCCAATACCTGAAGCACTATCCATACTGCCCGATATATCAAGCATCAGCACCAGATTATAGTTAGTTAACGTGCCCGTTTGAGGCACCTCAACGACGTTGTTTTGTGCGACTGGAGTATCGTCAGCAATCGTTACTACCAAGTTGGCATTACCACCGGTACGTGTATAGTTGAATGTCTCGACAAACTCGGTATTCGTCGCACCTGTTTGGCTGTCATTATCCACTTTGTTGTTCAGCGTATAGGTATATGAGCCTGTGGTTTGATCAACCACCAATGTGCCATAGCTTGTGACAACCGTACGGATACTACCTGACAGTGTATTAGATACTATCGTGGTGTTGGCGCCAGCTGAGATGCCTGTAATATTGCCACTCAATCCCGCATCATTGGTAAACAAAAGGCCTGCGGCGCTAGTAGTCCCGCCGCCGGTACCGCCAGCGAGTGCAGACTCATTAACCGTTGCCAGATCATCCCGTGAGTTGAATGCCTGCAGATTGACTGTTGCCGTGCTTGTCTGACCATCATCATCCGTAATGGTATAGGTAAATGACCCTGTACCTGCAGCCCCCGGATTATACGTGTAAGTCTGGGTCGCTGCGTTGTACGTCAAGCCTGCAGGCAATGCCCCGGTTGAAGAGATTGCTGCATGGTCAAGCAAATTATCATTTGCCAGCAACTGCGCACGTGTAAATGTGATGGGTGTGCCCACCAGAGTTTTAAATGAATCGTTTACAGCTAATGGTGCACCATCATTGACCGGAGTGATAGTGATTGTCTCGGTCGCCACGCCTGAATAGGCTCCATTGTTATCTCTAGCCTGAAAATCAAAGCTTGGAACAATGGAACCACTCAATGCACCACTGTTGAAATCAGCCTCTGGCTTAAAGTAAAGCGTCAATGCATTACCCGTAGCAGCGATACTGGTATTTGTAGTCACCAATATCGTCATCGCTGCATCAAGATACAGCGCTCCATGTGTTGGCAACGACAATAGTGTAAAGCTGGCTATCGTGCCATCAACATCTGTCGCTGTAATCGTGACAGGGATGGAAGGTGCATCCTCTAAGCCAGTCACCCCGCTGCTTGTCGCCACAGGAGCGTCATTGATACCTGTCACGTTAATAGTGAGCGTGGTTTGGTTAGAGACCAGATTGCCAGGGTCTTTCACTGTATAGCTGAATACATCTTGAACAACCACCCCATCGGCTAAAGCATTGGCATTATTGGCCACATAGGTGTAGCCACCGTCACTGTTGAGCGTGAGCGTACCATAAGTGCCGATCAAAGTTGTACCTACACCCACCCCTTGAGTCACGGCACCAGTACCGGCAACCGCACCTGATACCAGTAAAGTGTTTGTGGCATTATCCACGTCTGTATCAGTGCCGATTGAATCTCGAATCACGCCAAATGCTGTATTTACCGTAAGCGTTCCATCTTCAAACAAACCACCTGTGTCTGGATTTGCAACCGGTGCGTCGTTCACCGGGGTGACGTTGACCGTGACCGTGGCGGTCTCGGTGACGCCGCCTGAGGTGACGGTGTAGCTGAAGCTGTCCGGGCCGTTGTAGTTGGCGTTCGGCGTGTAGGTGATGCTGCCATTGGCCAGGAAGGTCACTGTGCCGTTGGCCCCCTGCGTCACGCTGGTCACGCTCGGTGTGCCTTCGAAGCTGTCCGCCGTCGCACCATTGCTGCCGGTGATGGCGTTGAAGGTGATCGCGGTGTCCTCTGCGGTGGTCACGCTGTCGTTGGTGATGTCCGCGACCGGGGTCACCGTGAGCGCGACCGTGTTGCTGCTGGTCAGCGCGCCGTCATTGGTGGAGACCGTCAGGGTGTCCGGGCCGTTGTAGTCCGGCGTGTTGCTGTAGGTCAGCCCTGCCAGCGCCGTGTTGATCTGGGCGGCGGTGCCGCTCAGGGTGACCGTGCCGGTGCCGGCACCGGTCACGGTGGCGCCGCTGGCTGCGACCGCCAGTGTGCCGTGCAGCACGCTGATGGTGGTGGTCAGGTTGGGGCTGTCGATGTCAGCGACGCTGACGCCGGCAATGGCTTTGGGCGTGTCCTCTGCCGTGGTCTGTGCGCCAGGCACCGTGTTCACCGGTGCGTCGTTCACCGCCGTCACATTGAATGTGATGGTATTCGGGCTTTGGTCTGTATTTTGACCACCATTGGCCGTGCCGCCATTGTCCACTACCTGGAAGGTGAAGTTGGCCAACCCTGTGCCATTGACATTTGCCGCTGGTGTATAGACTAGGCTGCCGATGCTACCAGCAGGAATGCTTTGGCCCGCCGTCACTGCTACCCCACTCAGCGTCAATGTACCGCTCGCCGGCAAGGTAGTGATGATCACTGCTTGCAGCGTATTCGCTGGCGTGTCGTTCGGGTCGCTGAAACCAAAGTCTCCTGCCACAAAGGTGTAACCTGTATCCTCTAATGTGGTAATGGTTTTATCTGTACCCGATGGCGCTTCATTTACATTGGTTTCGTTCAGAGTAACATTGGCCGCACTAGTATTGCCAGCAATGTCTGAAGCTGTGATGCTGTAGGTGCGGCTGTTCGGTGCACTTTCAAAATCGTTAGCCGCAGAAACCGCGCCTGCCGCAGTCAAGGTAATCACACCCGTATTGCTGATCTGGTAGAAACCATCCGCACTCAGGTTAGTGCCCGTAGCAGTAAACTTGTAGCCAGTCACAGCCACGTTGTCAGTAGCGACTACAGTACCTACAGTGGCACCTGCTGCTTGGTTCTCCGTATAAGAGAAGGTCTGTGCCACGACCGTCGGTGCGGTGGTGTCCACGGTGTAGGTTTCGGTGTCGCTGGCGCTGGCGCTGTTGCCTGCCGCGTCGGTGGTGGTCACCGAGGCGTCGATGGTACGGTCTGCATCGGCCGCCAGGTCGCTGCCGTTGACGTTGATGCTGAAGGTCAGGCCTGCCGCAACGTTGCCGGTATAGCTGATGCCGTTGATGAGCAGGGTGACGAGGTCGCCCACTTTGGCATCCCCGCCTACCGTGCCGGTCACGGCCACGGTGCCGCCCGCCTCACTGGCGTTGATGATGTCGTCCGCCGTGATGTTCGGGCTCAGCGTGATGGTCGGTACCGGTGGCGCGGTGTCTACCGGGACGGTATCCGAGCCGGCGCTGCCAGGGTTGCCGGCAACATCGGTGTAGCTGGCGTTGCTGACGCTCACCGAGCCGGTGCCGGTGAAGCCGGCAGTGGCGGTATAGGTGGCGGTGTACACCAATGGGTCCGCCGTGGCGGTCAGGCCGCTGATCGTGCCGCCTACTGCGCTGATGTCCGCCGC
>JAKOWL010000109.1 GCA_029781535.1 Pseudomonadota bacterium | reverse complement strand
TGACCCGCTCACGCAGTAAGCGCGAATAGATGTCATATGAACGTTCTCCGCGACCGCTTTGTTCGATAACTATCGGAACATAACCCAAATTCTGCGTCTCTAGATTTCCGTTCAAAACATTGCTCATCTGTATTGCCCTAATTAATTACCAAAAACAAGAATTTAACAGATTGATATTAAATTAATCCGTCGAATTAAGGATTAACCTGCCATCAAATCGTCAAATTTAATTTTTTTGTTGCTGACTTTTGCCTTCTCAAGCACCCAGTTCACCACATTCTCTTCAGTAGCCAGTGCTGCCGGTTCATCAAGGCGCTTCACATCTGCGTAATACCATTTCACCAACTCTTCAGGTTGCTCAAAGCTTTGTGCGAATGTATCAACCATCGCACGCACCTGGTCAGCGTTAGCCTGCAGATTATTACTATTTACCACCTCGCTTAATACCAAGCGCAATGTTGTACTGCGTTTTGCCTGATCTTCAAACATCGAAGGCTCCAGATTCAACGAAGCTGGATCCATGCCACGTTGCTGCAGATTTTGTGCTGCAGCATGCATCATACGGTTAATCTCCACACTTACCAGAGACTTGGGCAATTCAACATCCGCAGCGTCTACCAAACCTTGGAACACTTGCTCCTTAACACGCGCTTTAACACGCTTCTCGACTTCCTGATCCAAACTTGTTTTGATTTCGGCACGCATCTTTTCTACATCGCCATCCTCAACACCCAAGCTCTTGGCAAACTCCGCATCCACTTTTGGTAGCACCGGCTCAGATACGCTATTGAAAGTAACTTCGTACGCGACAGTTTTGCCAGCCACTTGCGGGGAATTGTGGTCTTCAGGGTAAGTGATCTCGAACTTTTTGGTTTCCCCGGTTTTGCCGCCAATCAAGGCATCATCAAATGCAGCAAGTCGACCAGGCTCACCCAACACCATATCCAAGCCTTTGTTATCGGTACCTTCTACTTGCTTACCTTCCAGACTCGCGTTGAGAGACACGTTAACACGGTCACCTTTCTTTGCCGCACGTTTCACCGGGGAGTAACTGACACGTTGCTTCACCAGCACATCAATGGTCTTTTCGACATCTGCATCAGCAACTTCCAATGTTGGCTTCTCCACCTTGATTTTGCTGAGATCACCTAACTTGATCTCTGGAAAAACCTCAAATGTCGCTGTGTATTCAAACTCGGTAGCAGCTTCGGCAAAAGGCTTGTGTTCAATATTGGGGAAGCCGGCCACACGCAATTTATGCTCTTGCACCGCATCACCAAAGCTGGTTTCCACTGCCTTAGAGTAGACCTCATCACGCACCTGATCGCCATAATGCTGATTTACCAAGCCGATAGGCGCCTTGCCAGGACGGAAACCGGCGAATTTAGCCGTGCGGGAAATTTGCGTCAAACGTTGGCGAATTTGATTCTCCAGCGGTGCCAAAGGCACTGAAATGGTCATGCGACGCTCGAGATTGCTGATGGTTTCAACTGATGCTGCCATACTGCTGTCCTATTTTATAAATTGAATTGAAAAATGCTGGTGCGAAAGGAGAGACTCGAACTCTCACGCCTCGCGGCGCTGGAACCTAAATCCAGTGCGTCTACCAATTCCGCCACTTTCGCAAAATCTTCCAAAAAAGATTCGTTGGATTTAATCTGATATTGTAACCGAAATTTTTGAGACAATGAAAACAACTTGGCTCTAATTTGATTTAATACATGACTACCATTATCAACTGAAGAACAGTTTGCATCAGGGTACATGTTATGATTGACAGTGCAGGCCTTGCCTTGCAAGATATCATTTTAACCATCGACTTTGACAGAAACAAACAATGCCAAACACTCAACACCAAGCAGAAAACAATATGCTGCGAAGCGAACTGGAACTCCTGATGAAAGAGCGTGAAAAATTGCTCATTATCGCAGGTGCAGCTGCAGGTTTGATTGCTGAGCTGAACACTGAAGACCTGCCAATACGTACGGTAGAAGCAGCCGACCTGTTAGCCACCAACATCAACAAGCTCCCGGAAGAGACACTGCAAGACGCACTCAGTGCAGTGCATGCCAGTATCGATGAATAACTGATGCAGGATAAACATTGAAGAAGGTTTATCCGATGGCACCATCATCCAGAAAGCTTGTTTTCATTGCATGCATATTCGTTTTTGGACAGTGCGCATGCACTACAGTACCTTATGCAGCAAAGCCCGTTGAGCCACAGCAAGTCACACAAAAGATTCTAGATAAAAACCCGCTTAGCGCCGAATTCAAGTCATTTTGCATTGCGCAAGGGTATCCTGAGGATAAACTCCCCTTTGCAGCATGGGGGATTGAAGAACTTACATTAAGCGCGTTATATCACCACACCAAGCTTGATGTAGCCAAAGCACAGCTGGGTGCCGCTAAAGCTGCCATCGAAAGTGCAGGCATCAAAACCCTTCCGACCTTAGGTGCTCATGTCGCACGCAGCGATCAGGCAAACGGTGATATACGTCCTTTCGCTTACGGTTTGAACGTCGAGATTCCTATCGAAACCACCAATAAGCGTGCGCTCCGCGTTGAGGAAGCCGAGCATCTGGCAGAAGCTGCCAGGCTAGATGTAGCTGATACTGCCTGGACCCTGCGCAGCAAGCTAGTGCAGGACTGGCTCAATTACCATGAACAGCAAGCCCGGGCAGTCTTTCTGGAAACAAGCGCAAGACAATATGACAAACTTGCCGAACTGATGAGCAAAAGAGTCCAGCTTGGCTTGGCATCCAATACCGACCTGGCCCCTATCCTTACCCAGCTGGCTAAAGCTCGTGCGCAACTTGCACAAATCTCATCTCAAAAAGAGCTTCTGCTTGCTGTCATGGCCGCAGATGCAGGCTTAACTAGGGAAAAATTCGAGCAAATTTCTGTGACTCCATTACAGATAGAAGAATCCCTACACGAAATTGACAGCTTTTTAGCCGCCCCCGAGAAAAGCAGCCAATTACAAAGCGATGCACTGCTCAATCGTATCGATATTCGTCGCAGCCTGGCCAGGTACGCTGCGGCCGAGAGCAAAATCAAACTGGAAGTAGCCAAACAAACCCCCGATATTTCTTTAGCTCCGGGATTCGCCTTCGAGTTTGGTGACAAAATCTGGTCGTTGGGATTTACCAGTCTATTGAATCTATTGAACAGGAATCCGGCACTCATCCACGAAGCAGAACAATTGCGTGCGGTAGAAGGCGCCCAGTTCGAAGCATTGCAGGCACGTGTGATAACTGATGTCTCACAAGCAAGAACCGAGCTGGATGCGGCCCAACAAAGACTGGCCCATGCTAACATTCAGAAAAATCAACAGCTTGCCACAATGCAGAAATTCCAGAGACAATTTGATGCCGGTCAATTGGACAGGCTGGAGTTAACGCAAGCGCAAACCATCTATAACACTTATGTGGAAGAATTACTGAATGCACAATTTAGCTCGCTTCGCGCTGCAAAGCATCTGGAAGATGTCATGCAGCGAAATTTGGGTGAAAAAACCTGGAGTGGCCAAAACATGATAGAAACGATAGCCCAATGAATAAAAAAACAGCGATTATTATTGGCTTACAGGCCATACTGATTGTCACCTTATTCTGGATGCTGGTGTTTTATGGCAAGGATGAGTTCGATAGTGCACAACAAGCGCAGGAAGAAGAGATTGAAAGCCTGGATCGTGTTTCTGACAAACAAGGCATCAGCGTAGTCACCATTGCTCCTGCTGTGCAGGAAAACAGCGGCATCCAAACCGCCAAAGTAAGCAAAGCTTCACATGCTGGTGGTATCAAAAGTTTGGGCAGTGTGGTCAGCATCGACAGCCTGATAGACGCCAAAACGCAATACCTCAATCTACGCAGCGAGATATCTGTCATTCATAGCACATCCGCAAACAATCAGCAGCAATATCAAAGACTTAAGACGTTAAATGCGGATGACAAGAACATCTCCGACCGTGCAGTGCAAGAAGCATTGGCTACGGTAAATGCCGACAATGCCAGAATTCAGGCGGCAGAGCTGCAAATGAAAAACCTGCTCACCAACACCAAGCTCAAATGGGGTGATGCGCTCGCCGGACTGGTTGTCGGTGAAAAATTGCCTCCCCACCTGGAAAACCTGCTTAATCGCCACAATGTGTTGGTGCAAGTTAGCTTACC
>JAKOWL010000248.1 GCA_029781535.1 Pseudomonadota bacterium | reverse complement strand
CAAGATTATAAACGGCCATGAGGGCGGCCATTACTTCTTGTAAGTCAGCAAGTTCCGTGGCCAAATCATATGGGGCTGCCTTTAAAGTTTCCTGGGCTTCTTCTACCAATTTGTCACGCAAAGCCTGGATGTATTCGTTTTCCCCCATTACAGTTGTTTCATAACTTTTGCCGGCAGCGGCAATGATTTCAGGGATGCGATCTCGGATCAGCTTGTTGTATATAGTTCTGCTCATCATACAATCCTAAAAAGAAGCCAGGTTACGCGCCGATCCAATCATTTCGATGAATTGGGCGGTGCAAACGGCTAAAGAACCGGGTAGATCATTCTGTTCGATCTTGCCATTGAAACGGGCCAGTGCGTCTTGTTGTAAAACGATGGCCAGGGCTTGTGAATCAGAGTAGTGACGGTAGGTGGCAATCAGGCGCGGGCGAGCCGCTAGTAAGGCCGCTGCTCCGGGCAAGCGATCGCGTTTCTTGTTGCGATTAAAATCGGCATCTGCTGGCACCAGGTTCCATAATTCATTGATTGGGTAAGCGCTTAGAGGCAGCAAGTGATCAAGATCATAGCTTTCTTTTGTTAGTCTGCGCCCGGTCCAGGGGCATTCAAAAACCTTTCCTTCCATCATCAAGATTTCCACCTCATTACGCTCCCAGGTTAGTGGGCGGCGGTTATCTGGCCTATCGGTCAGCAAGGTGTAAACAGCACCGCGGCTCAATCCGCTAATGCTTTCAGTGAACAGACTCCACTCGTGGATGCATAGCGCTTCAATCCACAACGACAACTCATTCAGACTGGCCCATAGTTCAGGGTCCACTACGATGCAGCGCTCACTAGGATGCGTGCCAGGAATGCAGACGATATTTTGATGATGGGTTTGTAGTTGTTTCCAGGGTTGGGGTGGCGCAAACACACTGTATTGCCCTGGCCCGGCATAGCGAACAGGTTGCTGAATAGCATCAGTGATATCAGCAATCGCCTGATGATATGCAGAAATCAAGGTAGCAGGGTAATTGCTACGCCGGTGCGCGCTTTGAAACTCACTAACCAGATAAAAACCATCGGCAGCTTTGAATACTCCCCCGATCACTTGCTCCCAGGCCTGGCGCAGTGTTGTTAGCGAAGCCCGAAAAGAAATATCCTGCTTATTGGCTGGGTGAATGCCTTGTTTGATAGGTGTAGATGGTGAAACAAATGGCCAATAATACGCCACCCAAAATGCCGCCAGGGAGCGCAACGGCACGGCCACGGATGTACCAGTTTCCGCAATGTGTGCATAACCCAACGCCAGATCGTTCAAGCTGCGGATCAGGGCGATCTTGTAGCTGGCCGTTTTGCGATCATGTCGCAAGATGGTAGCAATCAGTGTGCCGGCGTTCATGGATTAAGTATAGCCCAACTTGCACTGATTCCATTACACGACGCCAAATTTCTTTTTTTTACTAGATCCAAAACAAGCTTATCGGTTGAGCTTCACAGAAAACGAACCGTACAATGAGCCTTCTGCGAGTAGATTACCCGCCCAGGTAACCGGCCACAAGGCGGTCAAATGCCGGGTGGAAAGCCTCCAGCCAGGCTTCGATGAAGGTGCGTGATTCAAACATCGG
>JAKOWL010000072.1 GCA_029781535.1 Pseudomonadota bacterium | reverse complement strand
TGGCAATGACGCCGGAAGATTGCATCTATATCGGTGATGCAGAGCGCGATATCCAGGCAGGCAAGGCAGCGGGCATGAGGACTGCGGTGGCCTTGTTCGGGTATATCGATGTGACCGACAAGCCGGAAGCGTGGGGTGCGGACAAGATGATCAATACGCCGCAGGAGATTTTAAATCTACTCTAATATTGCCGGCGACCTTGCAGCGCATATGAAAGTGTGCCGCTGTCTACATATTCAATTTCGCCGCCCATAGGCAGTCCGCGTGCGATGCGGCTGACAGAGATTCCGCGTAATTTCAGCAGTTCGCTGATGTAGTGCGCAGTCGCTTCACCTTCGTTTGTATAGTTGGTCGCCAGAATCACTTCTTTCACTATGCCATCTTGTGCGCGTCTGATGAGTTTATCCAGATTGATCTCTTTCGGGCCAATGCCATCCAGTGGTGACAGTCGCCCCATCAGCACGAAATACATGCCATTGTAGCTCTGCGTCTGTTCCAGCATCATCAGGTCAGTCGGCATCTCCACAACACACAGTTGGCTGGTCTCTCGTCGTTCGGAAGAGCATAGCGGACATACTGGCTGTTCAGAAAAGTTGTTGCAAAGTTCACAGTGTCCAACGCTTTGCAGCGCGGTTTGCAAGGAATTGGCAAGCCCGCTGGCACCTTGCCTGTCGCGCTGCAGCAGGTGATATGCCATGCGCAGTGCAGATTTAGGGCCGACACCGGGCAAACAGCGCAAAGATTCGATCAGCTGTTCTAGCGCGGGCGGGTTTTTCATGTGCGAGCAAGTTTTTTATATATTAGAAAGGCAGCTTCATTCCAGCCGGCATCAGGCCGCCCAATCTTGCTTGGGAAGTCGCTTCTGCTTTGGCAATTGCATCTTTCATGGCAATCAATACTAAGTCTTCCAGCGTTTCTTTGTCGTCCATCGCAGCATCGTCAATCGCCACGCGTTTGACTTCATTGCGGCAACTCATCGTGACTTTGACCAGCCCATTACTCGCAATGCCTTCTACATCGATATTTGCCAGTTCCGCTTGTGCTTTCTGCATGTTAGCTTGCATCATTTGGGCCTGTTTCATCAGGTTGCCCATGCCACCTTTCATCATATTGTTCTCCGCTATCGTATTGATTATATGGGTTTAATACTATCTTTGATGACAGTTGCACCAAAGTCGTTAATCAGGTTTTGCACAAAAGAGTCCTGCATCATTGCCGTCTCAGTGCTTTGCATCAGCTCGGCCTTTTCTTCGGCGTTCTGTTGGGCTGGCGTATAAGCGTGTGTACCAACTTCTATCTGCAGGCGGATTTTCCGGCCAAAATGCTGCTGAATCGCTTCGGACAGCTTATTTTGGTAATTGGCGTTCACCAAGTGCTTCTGCGATTCCGCGACGCGCAAAGTCAAGCTGTCATCATCATAACTGATGAGTTCACATTGTTGCGCAAGTGCGCGTGCCAAGCCTAACTTGAGATGGTTTTCCACCAGGTTGCGCCAGTTCCCATCAAAATTAACGACTCTGGGAACCAATACTGGTGCGCCTTCCAAGGCGTTGCTCTGAATATTTTCAACTGGGGCAGTAGGGGTTGCTGCGAGCTGCGGAATCGCGGATCGTGTTTCGGCATGGGGGGTAGTGGTGCCAACATTTAGCGAGGTAGTTGCTGGTGCTTGCCTTCTGGCTTGAGTGTTTTTCTCGCTATCCTGCGGAGCAAATGCCAGCATGCGCAGCAAGGTCATGGTGAAGCCGGCATATTCATCTGGTGCCAGGGCGATGTCACGCCTTCCCAGCAGGGCGATCTGATAATACAACTGCAATGTTTCTGCAGATAATTTGTCTGCCAACTCCAATAATAAGCTGCGTTCGGGCATGTCGTTGGCAATGGATTCTGGCACCGTCTGGGCGATAGCGATTTGATGCAGCAGGTTGGCGAGATCGGTTAGCGCAGTTTCAAAAGAAAGGCTGCGGGCTTCCATCTGGCGGGCTTTTTCCAGCAATGCGCTACCGTCGTTAGCCACTAACGCTCGGACGATATCAAACAGATAGCTTTGGTCAATCGCGCCCAGCATGTCTCGCACATCGGTCTCTTTGACTGACTGCTGGCCGTAGGCGATGGCTTGGTCTGTGAGCGAGAGCGCATCGCGCATACTGCCGGCCGCGGCGCGAGATAGTAAATTGATTGCAGTGACCTCGAACGGGATGTTTTCCTGTGTCAGCACGTTCTTGAGATGTTCTGCGACAGTGCCGCTGGCCATCTGGCGCAGGTTGAACTGCAAACAGCGTGATAACACGGTCACAGGCACTTTTTGCGGATCTGTCGTGGCCAGAATGAAAATCACATGTGCAGGCGGTTCCTCCAACGTTTTCAGCATGGCGTTGAACGCGCTTTTGGAAAGCATATGTACTTCGTCGATAATGTATACCTTGAAGCGACCGACTGTAGGCGCATACTGTGCGTTATCCAGCAGCTCGCGCATTGCATCCACCTGCGTATTGCTGGCCGCATCGACTTCCAGCATGTCTACAAAACGGCCTTTATCAATTTCGGTGCAGGCGGCACATTGCCCGCAAGGCGTTGCCGTGATGCCGGTCTCGCAGTTGAGCGATTTGGCGAGGATGCGTGCCAGCGTGGTCTTGCCTACGCCACGGGTGCCTGTGAACAGATAAGCGTGATGCAGGCGATTCTGTGACAGGGCATTGGAGAGCGCACGCACTACGTGATCCTGGCCAACCAGGGTATCAAAAGATTTTGGGCGATATTTACGGGCAAGTACGAGATGCGACATAGCGAAATTTTAACTGAAATTTGACTAGAGCGCGGATACCTAGAGAGAAATTCTGGATAGAAGGGGGCGAGCCAAACCCCCGGCACTTGCTTAATAGTTGTGGCTGCTTGCTTCCGCACCTGACCAGGTTGGCTATCTTACAATGCGGGGAGGCCCGCCGACCGAGATTGTACCCTAATTTGCGTACCGAGCTCCACGAACTCGTGAAAAATGTACGGGTTTAGCTGTATCCCGCTCTCTCAGCAGGAGGCAGTTCAGCTAATTCCTCATCGGTATATAGGCGGCTTTTTGTAATAAAAGCGAGCCCGGTTCCACAATCCAGAGAGAACGAACCGCTTGAGCCTGGTAGCGCATCGATGATGGTATGCATGTTCTCGGCAAAGCTGAAGTGGCTATCGCTCATATAGAACATTGCGTGCGGAGCCACTTCGCCAATAATCACGTCAGATGCACTTGGCCTGAATTCATTGGCCGGTAAGCATAAAGGGACGCTGCCTTCACAGCAGCCGCCAGATTGAAAAAACACAATGTCTCCATGTTCGGAAACCAGCTTTTCAATCAGTCTCAATGCGCTAGGAGTTGCAGATACGCGTGTCGCTGTCATAAAGAATCCTTAAACAAAAAGAGGCGAGATAAACTCGCCTCTTGGATACTACAGATGCATATCAGATATATTCAACATTCAATTAGAAGAAACCCAATTTTTTCGGGTTGTAGCTTACCAGTAGGTTTTTGGTCTGTTGGTAATGATCCAGCATCATTTTATGGGTCTCACGACCGATACCAGACTCTTTATAACCACCGAATGCTGCGTGAGCCGGGTAGGCATGGTAGCAGTTGGTCCAAACGCGGCCAGCTTTGATACCGCGGCCCATACGATAGGCGCGGCTGCCATCACGGGTCCAAACGCCGGAGCCTAATCCAAAAATGGTGTCGTTGGCGATAGCAAGCGCTTCGGCTTCATCCTTGAAGGTGGTCACTGAAACGACCGGACCAAAGATCTCCTCCTGGAAGATGCGCATCTTGTTGTGGCCTTTGAAGACGGTTGGCTTGATGTAGTAGCCATCTGCCAATGAGCCGGAGAGCATGTTGCGCTCACCACCGCACAGCACTTGTGCGCCTTCCTGGCGACCAATATCCATATAGGACATGATCTTGTTGACTTGGTCTTGAGATGCCTGCGCGCCAATCATGGTGCTTGGATCGAGCGGGTTGCCTTGCTTGATTGCTGCGATACGTGGCAGCACGCGTTCCATGAACTTGTCGTAGATGGATTCCTGGATCAAGGCGCGGGATGGACAGGTACAGACTTCCCCTTGGTTGAAGGCGAATAACACCAGACCCTCTACAGCTTTATCGAGGAAGTCGTCATCAGCATCCGCGATATCATCGAAGAAAATGTTGGGTGACTTGCCGCCCAGTTCCAGCGTGGCAGGAATCAGGTTGGAAGCAGCCGCTTGCGCAATCACGCGGCCAGTGACTGTAGAGCCTGTGAAGGCGATTTTGGCGATGCGTTTGCTGTTGGCCAGCGGGGCACCAACTTCACGGCCATACCCGTTGACGATGTTGATTACGCCTGGAGGCAGTAGGTCGGCAATCACTTCCATCAGGATGAGGATGCTGACAGGCGTGAACTCCGCAGGTTTCATCACGATACAGTTGCCGGCAGCCAGTGCTGGTGCCAGTTTCCAGGCAGCCATCAGGATTGGGAAATTCCAAGGGATGATTTGCCCGACAACGCCTAGCGGCTCATGGAAATGATACGCCACGGTGTTTTCGTCGATTTCGGAAATGCTGCCTTCCTGTGCGCGCAAACAACCGGCAAAGTAGCGGAAATGGTCGGCAGACAGAGGAATGTCTGCATTCATGGTTTCGCGGATTGGTTTGCCGTTGTCGACGGTTTCAGCTGTGGCGATAAGTTCAAGATTCTGTTCGATGCGATCGGCAATCTTTAGCAGAATGTTCGAACGCTCGGCGACTGAGGTACGTGTCCATTTTTCGGCCGCTGCGTGTGCTGCATCAAGAGCCAGTTCGATATCTTCAGCGCCGGATCTGGCAGCCTTGGTATAGGGTTTGCCTGTAATTGGCGTGATCACGTCAAAATATTCGCCTTTGACCGGCGCCACCCATTTGCCGCCGATAAAGTTATCGTACTTTGCTTTGTAAGGGATCTTTACACCTAATCCCTGTAATAACTCTAGTCCCATTTTGTATCCCCATCATCTATAATTGATTTAAAAACGAATTCTGGGCTATTGTCACAACATGATATACGCTTGGACGCGCAATGAATCGCACGTTTTTGCTTGATATTTCAGCATATTGATTTAAAAATAGCATCGTTACCCTAAACCTTTGCATAGCGAAAATCAAGCGTAAAAAAATTATTCTCCCTATGAAATTTGTAGCGCCGCCAGATGCGATGGGTTATAGTGCGTCGGGTAAAGTGAACGCTGAGTATTTGACTTAATTTATGCCGGAATCTACAAGCAATTTCCTTGTTGGTACGCGGGAGTTTTGGCAGAGTCTAAGCCATCCGACAGATACCAGTCTGGGCAAAATCATTCTGACTTTCCTGGTGTTTGCAGAAACACTGGTGTGCGCCTTTTGGATATACGCGCTTTCTGGACTGGGCGAGGGATATGCCATGATGG
>JAKOWL010000070.1 GCA_029781535.1 Pseudomonadota bacterium | reverse complement strand
TGATAATGATCGAGAGTTTTCCATATTTCTTCTCGGGAACGGGCTCGGCATAATCGCTAGGAATGCTGTTTTGTGAAACCCCTGCCAAATAATTAGACCAAAAACGTTCTAGTTCAACATTTTGCTTGTCTGGCAGGTTTAGTAGGGAATTTTCGCTAAGTGTCTCAAAATAACCTTCTACAGGGAAAGGTTGAAAGTTTTCATTATTCCAGGCCATATTCAGAGCGCGGATAAATAGCTGCAAGGTACGACCATCGGCGATGACGTGATGAATGGAAAACGTGAATATATGTTTTTGAGAATCAATTTTGATGACTTGGAATTTGATTAGGGGCTGCTCAAAAAGGCAGTTATCTGCATAGAAGTAAGACGCAATCTTGCTTTTGATGGATTGAGGATCATCGTTATCTTGCTCGATGTAATCAATAGATACCTTGTCTTGAGTGTATACGCTCTGTTCTATTTGATCATCTTTGCCTAGTTTGAGCTGGATACGCAGGTCGTCATAAGTGTTGACGATTTTTTGAAGCGTATTTTTTAGCTTATGAAAATCGAGTTCTCCAAGGATTAGATAACTCTGAGGTAATGCAAAACTTTGTTTGGTCGCTAGTTCGGCCAGGACAAAGCGTTCCTGGTTCGGTGAGATTTTGATGGGGCTGTGCATTACGGATTTTTTTTTCATGTTAGTTCATAGAACAGGTTAATATTCTATGTTGAGCTAATCAATAGCCTGTTTGGTTATTCTTTGGGCAAATGTAACATGCGATTGTGATTAAGTGCTGCAACTGGGTATAATTCTTCGATGGCTGACGAACAACTCGATTCTTTAAAACTCCCCCCACATTCCATTGAAGCTGAGCAATCCGTATTGGGTGGTTTGCTGCTGGAGAATGAAGCTTTAGACAAGATTGCCGATATTCTCAGTCCACAGGATTTTTATCAGTTTGACCACAAGCTCATTTACGAACATATCGCCAAGTTGATTGAAAGGAATCGCCCTGCGGATATTGTGACCGTGGCTGAATCACTTGAAAGCACCAATGAGCTGTCACAAATTGGTGGGGTTGCCTATCTTGGCGCGCTTGCACAGAATACGCCAACTGCAGCCAATATACGCCGATATGCAGAGATCGTCCGTGAACGTGCCGTGATGCGCAAATTGGTAGCGGTGGGCAGCGATATTGCTGATAGCGCCTATCATCCAAATGGCCGGGATGCACAACAATTGCTGGACGAGGCCGAAGCGAAGATTTTCCAGATTGCTGAAGGCGGACAGCGCAGCAGCCAAGGATTTCAGGATATTCAAACACTTTTGCCTCAGGTGGCAGAACGTATCGACATGCTGTTCTCGCGTGACAACCAGTCCGATGTGACAGGTATCCCAAGCGGCTTCTCTGATCTGGATTCGATGACATCCGGTCTGCAGCCTGGTGATTTGATCATTGTGGCTGGCCGTCCTTCCATGGGCAAAACGGCCTTTTCGATTAATATCGCTGAGAATGTCGCATTGGATACGAAACTCCCAGTCGCCGTATTCTCTATGGAGATGGCTTCCACACAGCTTGCCATGCGTATGATCGGTTCGGTTGGTCGACTGGATCAGCATAAGATGCGTACCGGTAGGCTGGAAGATGACGATTGGGAAAAGTTGACTACGGCTTTGGGCAGGCTGAACGAAGCGCCGATATTCATTGATGAAGGCGCAGGTTTGAGCAGCTTTGATGTGCGGGCAAGGGCGCGTCGGCTTCATCGCCAAGCAGGAAAACTCGGCTTGATCGTAGTAGATTACTTGCAGTTGATGGCAGCGCCCGCAGGTAAGCAGGGCGAAAACCGTGCTACCGAGATTTCCGAAATCTCACGCTCGCTCAAAGCCTTGGCCAAAGAGCTGGATTGTCCGGTCATTGCGTTATCCCAGCTGAACCGTAGCGTGGAACAGCGTCCTGACAAGCGCCCGGTGATGAGTGACTTGCGCGAATCCGGAGCGATTGAGCAGGATGCCGACTTGATCCTGTTCATTTATCGCGATGAAGTATATAACCCGGACAGTCCCGACAAAGGCACGGCCGAAATCATCATCGGTAAGCAGCGTAACGGCCCGATTGGCAGGGTGCGCCTGACCTTTATTGGCGCAAATACCCGATTTGAGAACTATGCCAACGCAGGATATATGGCGGATGAATATTGATGCGTCCTATTCAAGCTACGGTTTCACTGAGCGCGCTCGCACATAACCTGGCTGTCGCCAAACGCCATGCGCCCCAGTCCAAAATGATGGCTGTTGTGAAAGCCAATGGTTATGGTCATGGCTTATTGAATGTAGCTGCCGGACTGTCTGCCGCAGACGGTTTTGCCGTATTGAATCTGTCTGAGGCAATCGACTTGCGTGAGGCAGGTTACGATCAGGTGATATTGTTGCTGGAAGGCGCTTTCAGCTTGCAGGAGCTCAAGATCGCCAGTAGTTACGGGGTGGATGTGGTTACCCACTCGATGCCACAGTTGGAGATGCTGGAAAAGAGCCAGCTCCTGAGGCCCATACATATCTACTTGAAAATGAACAGCGGTATGAACCGTCTTGGTTTTCAGCCTCACGCATATGAAGCTGCTTACCAACGCGCTCAGGCCTGCAAAAACGTCCGCGGCATCACCTTTATGACGCATTTTGCGACTGCGGATGAGGAAGTTGGTGTTGCCAGCGCACTTGATGTTTTTAATCAAACTACTGCAGACATGACTGGAAAATCGTCATTGGCCAATTCCGCCGCCATTTTGCGCCATCCACAAACGCATGTAGACTGGGTGCGCCCCGGCATCATGCTGTATGGATCCACTCCTGTCAGTAGTACTCCTGCTGCCGAATATGACTTAAAGCCTGCGATGCAATTCACCAGTGAGATCATTGCAATACAAGAAATAAATGCCGGTGAAAGCGTAGGTTACGGCAACCGTTTTATCGCGACCAAACCGACTCGTGTCGGCGTTGTGGCCTGTGGCTACGCAGATGGTTATCCTCGACATGCGCCAAATGGAACACCAATATCGGTAGCTGGAAAGTTGACCAATACGATGGGCCGCGTTTCAATGGACATGCTGTTCGCGGATTTGACGGATATCCCGGAAGCTAATATCGGCACGCCTGTCGAGCTATGGGGGAACCAGGTGCCGGTAGATGCGGTAGCAGAAAAGGCAGGCACAGTAGGTTATGAATTGCTTTGTGCGGTGGCTCCACGCGTTCCCATGCGAGTAGTGGATTAATGGCCAAGGTCAAAGCGGTCTACACCTGCACAGAATGTGGTGCCAGCGAGCCGAAATGGCAAGGCCAGTGCCCTAGCTGTGGTGCATGGAATACGCTGGTCGAGACTATTCCGGAAACGGTTTCTGCCAATCGCTATGCCAGCAAGTTCGAAGGCTTGGCTACAACCGGTCAGTTGCAAAAGCTGAATACGGTCCAGGCTGCGGATGTGTCGCGCCAGCCCACCGGCATTGCCGAGTTTGATCGTGTGCTGGGTGGTGGTTTGGTGGAAGGCGGGGTCGTGCTCATCGGCGGAGACCCAGGTATTGGTAAATCCACCTTGCTGCTGCAGACCTTGTGCCATTTGGGCAAGGAATATACGGCAATCTACGTGAGTGGAGAAGAATCACCGCAGCAGATCGCGTTACGTGCCAAACGGCTAGGGCTGGATGCCAGTGAGATTCAACTGCTGGCCGAAATCAACCTGGAAAAGATCCTTGCCACGTTGCAAACGCACAAGCCCAAGATCGCAGTGATCGATTCGATCCAAACTGTATATTCCGAGCTACTGCAATCTGCACCCGGCTCTGTGGCGCAAGTGCGAGAATGCTCTGCGCAGCTCACGCGGCTAGCCAAACAGTTGGGTATTACCGTGATCCTGGTCGGGCATGTGACCAAGGAGGGTTCGCTCGCCGGTCCGCGCGTGCTGGAACATATTGTGGACACGGTGCTGTATTTCGAGGGTGATCAAAATTCTAGCTTCCGCCTGATTCGCGCCTTCAAGAATCGCTTCGGTGCAGTCAATGAGCTTGGTGTATTTGCCATGACGGAGAAAGGCTTGCGCGAAGTCAGTAATCCTTCTGCCTTGTTTTTGTCGCATCACGAGCAGCAGGTGCCGGGCAGCTGTATCACTGTCACGATGGAAGGCACGCGTCCATTGCTGATTGAAATCCAAGCCTTGGTAGATCAGGCACATGCGCCTAGTCCGAAACGATTGTGTGTGGGTTTGGAACAAAACCGTCTTGCTATGCTGCTGGCTGTGCTGCACCGTCATGCAGGTGTTGCGTGTTTTGATCAGGATGTGTTCATCAATGCTGTCGGCGGCGTCAAAATCAGCGAGCCAGCAGTGGATTTGGCGGTGTTGCTGTCAATAGTGTCTTCTATAAAAAACAAAGCATTGGATAACAAACTTATAGTTTTTGGTGAGGTAGGATTGGCAGGCGAAGTTCGCCCGGTGCAGGGTGGGCAGGTACGTCTGAAAGAAGCGGAGAAGCTGGGTTTTACCAGAGCGATCATTCCTAAAGCGAACATGCCCAAAGGCAAGGTGGGCGCAATGCAAATTTTCGCAGTGGAGCGCTTAGAGCAGGCCTTAAGTCAGTTAAGAAGTTCTTAAGAAGAATGCGAGTGATTGGTGGTTGAGCAAGTACGACCCGCAACTTTGACAATCACAAAATCAAACAGAGATGGTTGGACCGCCGGTGTTGATAATAATTATGCCTTGACTGGGTAAAAAGTATTCAATAAACAAACTGAATAATGCAATAAAAATCCCAACGAAAAAAGCTGTCCAAAATCCAGAAAGCTTGAAGCCATTGATAAGCTTGGCGACCAGCATGATCATCAGCGCGTTGACCACCAAAACAAATAGCCCGAATGTCACGAGTGTGAGCGGAAACGTGAGAATAAGCAGAACGGGGCGAATCACCGCATTTACAAAACCCAGCATGAGTGCAGAAATGATCAAGGTGGATTTGCTAGAGAATTTGATACCGCTGAATACATGACTAGCCGCCCATAATGAGAGGCTCATGATAGCCCAGTGGATAAAGAAGTCGGATAAATGTGCGCTCATTGTGTTTTCTCTTCAGGTTTTGTTTGCAAAATTCAGGTGCTGATCACTAGGTTGGCCACGTTGATGCCATTTCGCACGGCGCCTTCAATCGTGGCAGGGTAGCCGTTCTCGACAAAGTCACCTGTAATCAACAGGTTCTTAACTGGCGTATCTGCTGCAGGCCTTGCCAGTGCTGGGGTGCAGGCAAACGTGGCGAATTTTTCGGTAATCACTTTGTGCCAGATGGGGCTGCCTAAGTCAGGGAAAGCTTGTTGAAGTTCTGACAGCACTTTTACTGCCAACGTGTCATTTGGCAAATCTGAGGTGGTTTTGTCTGCGCTAATAACGACAGCCAGCAAACCTTTCTGTCCATATATTCTGCCGCGATCCAGCACCCATTGCGAAACACTGTTGAGCAAGCCTGTCATGGGGCGTGGTAGTTGCAAGTGTTCATCAAACTGTAAATACAGAGTAGTGATGGGTTGATACTCGAAAGATGGCAATGCGCTTGCAATCGAGTCAGGCAGAACGATGTGTTTGAGTTGATGTGGGCCGCAGGCGAGAATGACATGACTGAATGAATAAGTTTGTGTGTCGGTGTCCACATTGAAGCCAGATGCTGATGGCTCGACATTCTTCACAGCTTGCCGAACAATGCGGGCTCCTTGCCTTGCCATCGAGTCTGCAAGCGGTTGGGCGAGGAGGGTGTTTAGGTCTGTTCGTGGCAGCAGCAAGTCAGAATCGCTCTTTTTACGTGCAAAACTGTCTCGCAGTACGTTCAGGAATATTTGCGCACTGGCCTCTGATATCGGTGTATTGAGTGCGGCAAGGCATAACGGCTCCCATAGGGAAGCAATAAGCTGCTGCGTTTGCTTGCGTTGCGCGAGAAAGTCGCTCAAGGGCATATCCTGAGCTAGCTGGAAACGATGCAGTTGCGCCCAAACCATCAAGTGAACGGCAGCAAGTTTGCTGGAGAATGAAAAGCCTTGCGCGAAAAGGAATCCAACCAGGATGTGCAACGGGGCGGGCAGCCAGCTGCACGCCTGCAGCGAGATTAGCTGTTTGTTCTGGATGTCCTGCATGTGCAGCTGCAGAGGTAGCCGCAGAAAAGCCTGTGATGTATCAACACCTACTTGTTCAAGCAGGGCCAGCGTCTCGCGGTATGCGCCGAGCATGATGTGCTGACCATTATCCAGCATCACATCTTTATACGCGATGCCGCGCGCGCGGCCGCCAAGTTGTTTCGCAGGCTCGAAAATGGTCACGGAAATGCCTCTGGAAGCCAATCTGGATGCGGCTGCCAGGCCTGCCATCCCTGCACCTATGATTGCGACATCAGGCATACTTGAAGTAGGTTTTGGCTGCCAGGACCAGTTTGCGGAACGGTGGGATGCTGGTTTTGCTGTTGAGTGTCTTTTGTGCGCCATCTGCCTGAATCTCACGCAGCAGCGTGCGGTAGATGGCCGCCATCATTAGTCCGGGGCGTTGTGCCTTGGTGTCTTCGGTAGGCAGCTCACGCAAAGCCCGGTCATAATAGCTTTCTGCACGCTCAATCTGGTATTCCATTAGCGTCTTGACGGCTTCGGTCTCATGGCCTTGAAGGATGTCATCTTCCGAGACGCCAGCCTTTTTCAGTTCGTCTAAAGGCAAGTAAATACGGCCTCTGCGCGCATCCTCTCCGACGTCGCGGATGATGTTGGTGAGTTGGAAGGCAATACCGAGGTCATGCGCGTATTTGAGGGTCTTGCGGTTCTGGAAGCCGAAAATCTGTGCGGACAACAGTCCCACCACGCCAGCAACGCGGTAGCAATAGAGCTGCAGCTGTTTGAAATCCTCATAGCGGTTGAACTTGATGTCCATTTCCATGCCGTCGATGATTTCCAGAAAGTGCTCCTGCGCTAGGTGGAATTCTTTCACGACAGGTTGTAATGCGCGTGTAATAGGGTGTTGCGGGGTGCCGGCGTAAAGTTGTTCGATCTCGTTTTTCCACCAGTTCAGTTTGGCTTGTGCAACCTGGTAATCGCTGCATTCGTCGACGACGTCATCCACCTCCCGGCAAAAGGCATACAGCACGGACATTGCGTCCCGCCTGGTTTTGGGAAGGAAGATAAAACTGCTAGTGAAACTGGAGCCGCTGCGGGCGACTTTATCCTGACAATATTGCAGCGGTGTCATGCGTTAAGGTGGGCTATTAGCGTAGCAGGGCTTTGAGCAATATCACGGGCCAATCCCATGCCTTGAGGGTGGGGCGATGTTTGAACACATCGCCGCGCGCGTTTTTGAGCTTGTACAACACGCGCTCACCACCGCCTATGATCATACGCATCTCCAGGCCAATGCGTCCCGGCAGGATATGTTCTAGCGGTTTGCCTTCAAGCAGCATCTGTTCTGCACGCTCGATATTGAACAGCATGAAATCTTCCCAGTGGCGATTGATGTATTGCGTAGCGATCTGCGCCTCGGTGACACCGAACTGCTCCATCTCGTCCTGGCATAAATAGATACGGCTGCGGTTGAGCGGCTTTTCAAAGTCTATCGCCACATCCTGATAGAAATTAATCAGTTGTAATGCTGTGCAGATCTTGTTGGAATAGATAATGTTTTCCGGAGTTGCCTTGCCAAAAAGGTGTAGCAGCAGCGCACCAATCGGGTTGGCGGAGCGGCGGCAATAATCCAGCACTTCGACAAAATTGGCATAGCGCATTTTGACGACATCCTGACTGAATGCATCAAGAAGGTCATAAAAAGGCTGTAAGGGCAGCTGATGTTTTTCGACAGTTTTGGCCAGTTCTTGGAAGAATGGGGATTTTATGGTCTTTTTCTGTGCAATCAAATCTAGCTGGTTGCGGAATCCCTGCAGCATCGCTAGACGCTTCTCAGGCTTGTGATGGCCTTCATCGGCGAAATCGTCCGCTTGCCGCGCAAAGGTGTAGATCAGTGCGATAGGTCCCCGTAAATGGCGTGGCAGGGCAATGGATGCAACTGGAAAGTTCTCGTAATGGTCATGCGCCAGATTCGCCGCTTGCTTGGCGACCTGGTTTTTAGCTGTCTTCGCGATTCTGGCAGTGTTTGTATGGATTCCCATAGCAGAAGTATGCCATAAAATTACTGTGCTGGTTTATCGCATCTCATGAGGTGAGATACAATGTGTCATCAGTAATGAGGATGGGAAATGTTTGGGATCATAGGTGGTACAGGATTAGGGCAACTGGAAAACTTTAAAGTGACGCGGCGTCAGATCGTCCGCACACCTTACGGCGAGGCGTCGCAGCCTTTGGTATTCGGCGAACTGGCCGGGGCGGAAGTAGTGTTTCTGGCACGGCACGGCACTGGGCATGCAATCCCGCCGCATACCATCAACTATCGCGCCAATATCTGGGCGCTGCATACGGTAGGCGTGCGGCACTTGCTGGCAATCGCCACGGTTGGCGGCATTTCTAATGATATGAGCGCGTGCGATATCGTGCTGCCGCATCAAATCATAGATTACACGCATGGCCGGCAAAACACTTATCATGATGGCGTTGAAATGCCGGTAAGACATATCGATTTTACTGAGCCATATGATCGTCAGTTGCGGGAACTATGCAAACAGGCAGCTACCAATACACAACAGTCTCTGCATGATGGCGGGGTGTATGCGTGCGTACAAGGGCCTAGGCTGGAGACGGCAGCGGAAATCAACCGCCTGGAGAAAGATGGCGCGACGATAGTTGGCATGACAGGTATGCCGGAGGCTGCGCTAGCCAGGGAGCTGGGTATTCGTTACGCGGCATTATGCCCTGTCGCAAATCAGGCAGCTGGACGTGGTGATAGCGCTAATGGTATTCAGTATGAAAAAATGACCGAGCAACTGGTTTGCACCATTCAAAAAATCCGTCTGCTGATCGAGGAAGTCATAAGGTTGCATCAGGAAAATGGCGATTAGACCAGTATTGCGGATGGGTGAACCCTTGTTGTTGCAACAGGCTGCGCCCATAGAACATTTCGACACTCCCGAACTGCATGCTTTACTAGGAGACATGCGTGACACTATGCAGGCGATGAATGGAGCGGGAATCGCTGCACCGCAAATTGGAGTAAGCCAGCAGGTAGTGATATTCGGTGTAGGCAAGAATCCACGTTATCCGGATGCCGAGACCGTGCCATATACGGTGCTCATCAATCCTGTCATTACGCCATTGAGCGAAGCAAAAGAAGATGGTTGGGAAGGTTGCCTGTCTGTCCCCGGCATGCGCGGCCTGGTTCCAAGGTTCACTAGGATCCGTTACGTAGGTTTTGATGAGAAAGGGCAACCGATAGATCGTGTCGTGGAAGGCTTCCACGCGCGCGTGGTACAACACGAATGTGACCATTTAGCAGGCATCCTGTATCCAATGCGCATCGAAGATTTTACGCAATTTGGCTATACAGATGTGCTTTTTCCAAATCAGGATGTGCAGGACGACTAAATTTTAGTATAATGCGCGCCAGTTTCGCGAGGAAGAGTGGCAGAGCGGTTTAATGCTACAGTCTTGAAAACTGTCGAGGGTTCACGCCCTCCGTGAGTTCGAATCTCACCTCTTCCGCCAACTTCTCTACGGTATATCCTCCAGTTACTTTTTCAGCAAGCCTAGGACAGTCGGTTGCACCCGACCTGCGCCCCTTGATTATTGGCTTTTAGTCCCCATCATATTATTTATGATGATTCAGAAATAGAGGACACGGGCATGAACCAGGACACCAGCAGAAATACCCAGTACAGTGTACGTCGTGCCGCTGTTGCCGGGATGTTTTATCCCGCAGAGAAAGAGGTGCTTTCGCGTGATGTCCATCAATTTCTAAATAATATTAGACCAACTTCCCCTGCGCCTTTAAAGGCCATGGTCGTGCCACATGCCGGTTATATTTATTCCGGGCAGACGGCAGCATTTGCTTATGCAAAACTTATTGCAGTAAGAGACAAGATTAAGCGAGTGATTCTATTAGGGCCTGCACATCGCGTGCCTGTCCATGGTCTGGCATTGCCGGGGGTGGATGCTTTTTCTACCCCTTTAGGCATTGTGGATCTGGATAAGGAGGCGATCGCAAGCATATCCGGATTAAGGCAAATTTTGGTTAGTCCGATGACGCATGCGATGGAGCACTCATTGGAGGTGCAATTACCTTTTCTGCAAACAGTACTGAATGATTTCAAACTGGTTCCATTGGTAGTGGGTGATGCTACGCCAGCCGAGGTTGCAGAGGTGTTGGAGTTGCTTTGGGGTGGCCCGGAGACGCTGATCGTGGTGAGTTCCGATCTTTCGCATTATCACCCATACACAATAGCCCAGGCGACCGACGGGGAGACTGTCCAAAACATTCTGGGGATGCAGGCGACATTGACGCATCATCAGGCCTGTGGTGGCACACCGTTGAACGGATTGCTCTTGGCCGCGAGAAAACATCAGTTGCAGCCCGAGTTGCTGCATGCCTGTAATTCTGGTGATACAGCCGGGGACAAAGCGCGGGTCGTCGGTTATGCCTCGTTTATCTTTAATGAAGAAGGGGGGCGCAATGCTTGATAGTCGTGGTGAGGTTTTGATACCGATCGCGCGTGCATCCATCGCGAATGCCTTAGGAAAGGCGCATGCGTCTGTATCGCAGGATTTTCCCTGGTTACAGGAGAAGGGGGCTAGCTTTGTTACACTGACTCAGCGGCAAAAATTACGGGGCTGTATTGGCACGCTAGAGGCGTATCGTCCTTTGTTGCTGGATGTGCAGTCCAATGCGTGTGCAGCGGCGTTTCAGGATCCTCGCTTTCCTTCTTTGCGCGAAGAGGAGTTGGAAGTCACTGAGATAGAAATCTCGCTGCTATCTCCAGCGGAGGCCATGTCTTTCAGCAACGAACAGGATGCATTAGCGCAGCTTCGCCCAGATATCGATGGCGTCATTTTTCAATATGGTCATTATCGCAGCACCTTCTTGCCCCAAGTGTGGGAGCAGTTGCCCGACCCGGCCACTTTTATGGCGCACCTGAAACACAAAGCGGGACTTTATCCGAGCTTCTGGCATCAGGCAGTGAAACTGCAACGGTATACCGTGACTAAATGGAAAGAAAGTGATTTGAAACAAACTATTGAGCAAGCGTGAGGGGTGAACATGACGGTAGAGAACTCGAATTATAAGGCACGCTATTGGCATATGCTGGATGACGGGCGTATGCAATGCGACCTATGCCCTAGAGATTGCAGGTTGCACGAAGGACAGCGTGGTGCCTGCTTTGTCCGGATGCGGCAGGGCAATGAGATGATACTCACCACTTATGGTCGCTCTTCCGGGTTTTGTATCGACCCGATTGAGAAAAAGCCGCTGAATCAATTCTATCCTGGCAGCAGTGTGCTGTCTTTTGGTACTGCTGGCTGCAATCTCGCGTGCAAGTTTTGCCAGAACTGGGACATGAGCAAATCTAAGGACATGGATCTGCTGATGGATCAGGCGTCGCCGGAGATGATTGCTGCTGCAGCCAAAGAATATGGCTGCAAGAGTGTGGCTTTTACCTATAATGACCCCACGATCTTTGCCGAATATGCAATGGATGTCGCTGATGCTTGTCACTCACACGGCATCAAGACTGTCGCTGTGACCGCTGGCTATATGCACGACCAGGCCAGGCGCGACTTTTATGCAAAGATAGATGCGGCCAATGTAGACCTGAAGGCGTTTACCGAAGATTTTTACTTCAAGCTGACAGGTTCTGGTCTGCAGCCAGTGTTGGATACATTACGTTACCTGAAACATGAGACTAGTGTCTGGTTCGAGATCACGACTTTGTTGATTCCCGGGCAAAATGACTCAGATGAGGAAATCACCGCGATGTGCAAGTGGATCAGGAAAGAACTGGAGCCAGATGTGCCTCTGCATTTCTCGGCTTTTCATCCGGATTACAAAATGAAAGATATCCCGCCAACACCGGTCAGTACGCTGGTACGTGCCCGTGATATCGCCATTCGCGAAGGGTTGCAGTATGTGTACACGGGAAACGTGCATAACAAGGAAGGCGATACCACCTTCTGTCCGGCATGCAGAACCCCGCTAATCGTGCGTGACTGGTATCAGATCAACCAGTATCGCTTGACTGAAAGCGGATGCTGCCCGGATTGTGGAGCAACGATTGCCGGACGTTTCGATGCGCATGCAGAACATTTTGGTAGGCGGCGCATCCCGATTGCGATTGGACAATATGCCTGAAAGGTCTTGTTATGACGGAACAATCAAAGACATTGGTTCGGATTCGTGCAGGAGCCGGGTTTATTGAAGGTATGCTGGAGTTGCCGGCTAATGCGCAAGGGTTGGTGCTTTTTGCGCATGGCAGCGGGAGCAGTCGGCACAGCCCGCGCAACAATTATGTTGCAAGCGTATTGCGCGAACATGGGGTAGGTACCTTGCTGATAGATTTGCTAACCCCCGAGGAGGATGCCAATTACGAGACGCGCTTCGATATCGCTTTGCTCACTGATCGCCTGCTGGAAGTAACACGATGGATTCAGACGGAGCCGCAAACAAAAACGTTGCCGGTAGGGTATTTTGGCGCCAGCACAGGCGCAGCGGCAGCCATTCAGGCGGCGGCTCGACTGGGGCGGCAAATCAGTGCGGTCGTATCCCGTGGTGGACGGCCAGACCTTGCCGGAGAGCAGGATTTACGCAAGCTAGAATGTCCAACTTTGCTATTGGTGGGTGGTTGGGACGATGTCGTGATTGACCTGAATCAGCAAGCATATGACCTCATGCAATGCCGCAAGCAACTGATTGTTGTGCCGGGTGCGACACATCTTTTTGAAGAACCGGGAACGCTGGAGCAGGTGGCGCATCACGCCGCACTATGGTTTGGCAAATACCTGAACAAGGCCAAATGGACTGATTGATTCAGGTTTTCAGTGTTTCAATGACTTCTTCATCTTCAACCTGCGGAAAGTGTACATAAAACTGGCCGACAGCCTGAAAATATTCCGGTGCTTCCACGCAGAAAGTTTCATCCGTAAGCGCGGTAACTTTTTTCAGTGTATCGGGCGGTGCAACCGGAACAGCACAGATAAGTTTGGCCGGTTTTCTGTTACGTAGGCCATGTAGCGCAGCAATCATAGTGGCGCCAGTCGCCAGGCCATCATCAATCACAATCACAATACGGCCTTCGGGGTTAATTGGTGGACGTATCGGTGTGTATTGCGCACGCCGTCTGCGGATGGTTTCCAGTTGAGCATGTTTTTCCGCTTCGATATAATCATTATCGGCGCCGGCTGAAGCCGCGTAATCTGCAATGTAAGCCCAACCGCTTTCATCAATGGAACCGATGGCGAATTCCGGGTTGAAAGGGGAGCGCAGTTTGCGCACCAGCACTACGTCGTATTCGCCATGCAGTTTCTGTGCGATCGTTTTCGCCATCGGTACCGCGCCACGGGGAATCGCCAAGATCAACGGGTTTTTATCCTTGTAAGCCTTTAGTTCCTCGGCAAGCTGCAGTGCGGCTTCATTACGGTCATTGAACATGCTTATCTTCCTGGTTGCAGTAAGTCGATTCTGAATTCATTCTCATAGGGGGGAACATTGCATTCGATAATATTGGATGGTGCAACATCTAGACGGACGCCAGCGATGTCCGTGCGAACTGGAAGTTTGTTCGCGCCCCGATCTACCAGCACGACAGTCCTGATTTCTGCGGCTTGTTTTCTGGCAAGATACTCAACAGCACGCAGCATGGAATGCCCATGGTACATGACATCATCTACGACAATGACTGTCATGCCTGTCAAGTCGAGGTTCAAGTGTTCTGGGTTTTCTGTCAGCTTGGTTTCAGGATGGAGCAATGTCAAATCATCGTTGTAGCGCTTGATTTGCAAGTTCAACAATTCAATCTTGCCAAAATCGAACTGACTTACCAGGCGTTGGTGCAGCATTTTAGCCAGAGGGGCTCCACGGCGAAGGATGCCAGCTATCAATATGTGCTGATTTGCCGTCAGATAGCCAGCGGTTTGCCACGCCATCGAATCCAATACGGCATCCAACTCTTCTGTTTGATATAGACATGTTCTTTGTCCGTCGTTAGACATTTTCGTTTCCTTTGACTAACCGTGTTGTGTTTTATTACATCTTAATATGGTTTGGAGTTGCCGGGAATGTGATAACCGATGGGTATGGAGATGTTATGATAATAACCTTACTTTTATTAATACAATTATGATTTTGTGCTTGATTTTGATATAATCCGCGCTCGTTTTTGGGTGTTAGGTGTTTTTTAGAATCAATTGCGCCCGACGCGAAGTGTTAAATTTTGTTAACCTCAAGGAATCAACAATGACTCAAATTCAACTGGATCACAATCCATCCGAAGAAAAATTGCAACAACTGGGTGTTTCCAAATGGTCTATCTGGGAATGCGCACCATCCAAGTTCCCATTGGATTTCAGCATGACTGAGAGCGCTTATGTGCTGGAAGGCGAAATTCATGTAACACCTCAAGGCGGCGAAAAGGTAGTGATCAAGGCAGGTGATTTCGTAGTGTTCCCTAAAGGCCTGCGTTCTAACTGGGAAGTTGTTAAACCACTGCGCAAACATTACAAACATTCCTGATTTATACGCTTGATAAAAGCGCAATTATGCCTACAATAAAAGCTCAGCTAGTCTGAGCTTTTATTTTTGGAGGTTATGATGAAGATCAAAGTTGAAAAACCCGACACAGCAAGGCTTGAAGCGCTTGGTGTAAGTGACTGGCCAACCTGGAGCAAAGAAGTGTCTACCTTTCCCTGGAGTTATAATTCGCAGGAGATCGCCTACATACTGCAAGGCGAGGTGACGGTTACCGACAAGGCAACTGGCGAGGCGGTGACGTTCGGTAAAGGGGATTTGGTGACATTTCCAGCCGGTTTGTCCTGCACTTGGCAAGTCAGACAACCATTACATAAGCATTATCAGTTCAGCTGACCATTTACAGACTGAGTAAGTCACTGGTCAATTCATGCAAGGTCTGTGCGGGCAATACGTTCCCGTGCAGTCCACTCACGATGAAGTGATCCTCGGCGCGGTTGCCGAGCGTATTGATCTTCGCACTATGCAAGTCTATCCCATGTTTCAAGAAGATATAAGCGACACTCGCCAGCAACCCAGGCCGGTCGGCCAATATCATTTCCACGGCATGTGATGGTGTATCGGGTATTTCCTGAATATTGATTTGTGTTTCGAACGGCGTGAATTTCACTTGCCGTTTCACACGTCCTGCCACACGTGTTTCCATGGATTTTGCCTGTATTGCCGAGGTGAGTTCTTGCTCGATATATTTTAACAATCCACTATAACTAATAGATTTAACATCCTGATATAGAACAATAAACTGGTTTAGTGCGTAGCCATTCTGTGTGGTAAATATCTTGGCTTGGGCGATACTGTAGCCCATGTTGCCAAAGAATGTGCAGATGCGCGCGAACAGGTCCACCTGGTCTTGCGTGTATATCATCACTTGTATGCCTTCGCCGTTTGGGCTGTGACGTGCCCGCACGATGGGGGTCTGCGCATTCAGGTGCGGCGTCAGCAAACGGCTTTGCCAGGCGATCTCGTCAGATTCATAGCGGGTGAAGTAATCCTCACCAAAGGCCTGCCATAGTGCCTGATAGGAAGCCGGCTGCAAGCCAAAGCGATTGAGTTTCTCTGTTGCTTCATTGCGTCGTGCGGCAGCCAGTTGTGCGATCGTGGGCACGCTGCCATACAGGGCTTTTTGTGTCTGCTGATACAAGTGCAGCAGCAGATTGGCTTTCCATGTGTTCCATACAGCCGGGCTGGTGCCACGGATATCAGCCACCGTGAGCAGATAAAGCGCTGTCAGGCGTGTTTCATTCTGTACGAACTGTGCGAACTGCTCTATCACTGCAGGGTCGCTCAGGTCGGATTTTTGTGCGGTCTTGGACATCACGAGATGCGCCTGCACCAGCCAGGCAACCAGTTCGGTATCTTCCTTGGCTATGTCATGTAACCTGCAGAAACGTTTGGCATCGATTGTTCCGAGTTCGGAGTGATCGCCGTTGCGGCCTTTGGCGATATCATGGAAAAGTGCGGCTAGATAGAGCAGGTAAGGCTTCCCGAATCGTCCGAACAGCGCGCTGCATAACGGGAACTCATGCTTCAACTCAGGCTTGGAAAAGCGCCGCAGGTTGGCTAGTACGTTAAGGATATGCTCGTCCACGGTATAGACGTGGAACAGGTCATGCTGCATTTGCCCGATGATTTTGCCGAATACTGGGATATACACGCCCAGAATGCCGTAGCGGTTCATGCGGCGCAGGCTGTGATGCACGCCGTTGTTTTGTTGCAGTATGTCCAGGAATTGCTTTTGATAAATGGGATTATGCCTAAAGGAACGGTCAATCATGTGGCGTGCACGCTGCAATTGCCTTACCAGAGAGGCGCTCATGTCGGTCAGATCAGTACGCTGCTGCAGGATGAGGAAGCTTTGCATGATCGCCTCCTGATGTTGCGCAAACAAATCGTCGTGTGCAGTGTCCAGCAGTTCACCTTTGGCTACAAAGTAATTGCCGATCACTTCCGGTGTATAAACAGGGGAGAATTTCTCGGCAAGCGCCTTGAGTAGGACTTCGTTCATCAGGCTGATGCACTTGGCGTTTCGGTAAAAGCCTTGCATCAATGCCTCGCTGGCGCGGCGCTTGGGATTTGTCACATAGCCAATCTCGGTCGCCAGCTCATGCTGAAAATCGAACAGCAGCCTGTCTTCGCGCCGGTTGGCCAGAAAATGCAGGCGTATGCGCAGCAGTTGCAATTGCCGCTCATTGCGGCGCATGGTATGCATTTCTTCGGTGGAGATCAGGCCATGCCGCTGCAGATCCGCCCAGGTCGCGCCCAGCCCCTGACTTTGTGCTAGCCACAGGATCATGTGCAGGTCGCGCAGGCCGCCAGGGCTTTCTTTCAGGTTGGGTTCCAGGTTGTATTCGGTGTCGTTGAACCTATCATGGCGCTGGTCCTGTTCCTTGATTTTGGCTTGCAGAAAGGTTTCCGGCTGTATGCAGGCCTGAAATCTTTGTTTGAATACCTGGTAACGATGCGCATCGCCCGCCAACAGGCGTGATTCCAGCAGGTTGGTCATTACAGTCACATCCTGCGTGGCTTCCTGGATGCACTCGGAAAGCGTCCTGACACTGTGTCCGACACTCAGTCCGATATCCCAGAGCAGCGTGACCAGCGCTTCGATTTTTGCATTGAGCTCGGGTGGTGGGGATTCTGGCGGCAGAATCAATACATCGATATCCGAATGTGGGAAAAGCTCGCCACGGCCATAGCCACCCACGGCAATCAGACAGGTGTCGTTAAAGATGTTGGATTCATGCCAGACGGCGCGCAGCAGCTTGTCAATAAAGTGGGTGCGCTGCTGCAGGCAGCGTCTGGCATTGGGTTTGGCCAGAAAGCTGGCCTTGAGGGATGTCTGCGCCGCTTTGAGTTGCGTGCGCCAGTGTTGCGCCGTTTGCAGAGGAGCAGGCATCTGGTTTTGGTTTTTTATGGTTTGGAAGGCGAGCCCGCTGACAATGTCAGGACCTCGTAACCTGTCTCGGTCACCAGCACGGTGTGCTCCCACTGCGCAGACAAGCTGCGGTCTTTGGTCACTATCGTCCAGCCATCGGGCAACTGCTTGATATCGCGCTTGCCGGCGTTGATCATCGGCTCGATAGTGAAGATCATGCCCGCTTTCAGCTTCAGGCCCATGCCGGGCTTGCCGTAGTGCAGTACCTGCGGTTCGGTATGGAACTTCTTGCCGATCCCATGCCCGCAGAACTCACGCACCACGCTGCAGCCATTATGTTCGGCAAAGCTCTGTATCGCATGGCCGATGTCACCCAGTGTCGCATCCGGTTTCACTTGCTCGATACCTTTCCACATGGCCTGATAGGTGATGTCGCATAAGCGCTTGGCCTGGATGCTGGTCTCGCCAATCTGGAACATGCGGCTGGTATCGCCGTGGTATCCATCCTTGATGACCGTAATATCCAGATTCACGATGTCACCATTCTTCAGTACTTTGTCACCCGGCACGCCATGGCATACCTGATGGTTCACAGATGTGCAGATGGATTTGGGGTAGGGAGTATGGCCGTCCGGCGCGTAATTCAAAGGCGCGGGGATGGTTTGTTGTACGTTCACCATGTAGTCATGGCAAAGCTGGTCCAGTTTTTCGGTAGTGACGCCGTGCACTACAAAAGGCGTGATGTAATCCAGCACCTCGGAGGCAAGCTTGCCTGCGATGCGCATTTTTTCTATATCTTCCGGGGTGTTGATTGTGATAGCCATGCCGCATTCTAGCATAGGTGAAAGCAAGCTTCGCGGTTTCACGCACGCGTTCATTACCAAAATCGTTGCCCTGAAAGGCAGGAGGGATGCGGCTTGCCGGGCAACGGTTGTGATAATGAATGAAAATGTACTTAATGGTTTGATTTTGTTTGAAATTTGCGCCATGTTTGGCTATAATGCGCGCCTGTCTGAATTTTCAGGCGGCTTTTAATCAACGCACCGCCCCGTACAGGGTGTTTCGATCAGTCGAAATATTGAGGGTGAGTGTGAATTTTAACCCTTTACAAAGGAATACACATGTCTGTGACCATGCGTCAAATGCTTGAGGCCGGCGTTCATTTTGGCCATCAAACCCGTTACTGGAACCCAAAAATGGCCGAGTACATCTTCGGCGACCGTAACAAGATCCATATCGTTAACCTGGAAAAAACCTTGCCGCTGTTTGAAGAAGCGCAAAAATACGTGCGCACGCTGGCAGCCAACAAAGGCCGTATCCTGTTTGTGGGTACAAAACGTCAAGCCCGCGAAATCATGAAAGAAGAAGCCAGCCGCGCTGGTTGTGCTTACGTGAACCACCGTTGGCTGGGCGGCATGCTGACCAACTTCAAAACAGTGAAACAATCTATCAAACGCTTGCAAGATTTCGAAACCATGCTGCAAGACGGCAGCATGGAGAAGTTCGGCAAGAAAGAAGCGCTGGGCTACAAACGTGAAGTGGAAAAACTCGAGCGTTCTATCGGCGGCATCAAGGAAATGGGTGGTTTGCCAGACGCGATCTTCATTATCGACGTTGGTCATGAACACGGCGCTGTGACGGAGGCTGCTAAATTGGGTATCCCAGTGATTGGCGTTGTCGACACCAACAACTCACCAGACGGCATCACTTATGTGATCCCTGGCAACGATGACTCCAGCCGCGCAATCCGCTTGTATGCTCGTGGCATGGCTGACGCTGTGCTGGAAGGCAAAGCGAACGCAATCAACGAAGTGGTGAAAGCCGTTTCCGAAGCTGAAGAGTTCGTTGAAGTAACTGAAGCTGCTGAGTAATCGCAGCCTGCAACAAAGGGGCGAAAGCCCCTTTTGTTATCTTATATTCAAATAGTTAAATTATTTTTTTAAAGTTTTAATTTAAGGAAAGTATCATGGCAGAAATTACCGCAAGCATGGTAAAAGAGTTACGTGAGCGCACCGACGCGCCGATGATGGATTGTAAAAAAGCATTGACCGAAGCTGAAGGCGACATGAGTCGTGCTGAAGAGATCTTGCGTGTACGTTTTGGTAACAAGGCAAGCAAAGCGGCCGGCCGTGTGGCTGCCGAGGGTAGTGTAGGCATCAATATCAGTGCCGACGGCAAAACCGGCACATTGCTGGAAGTGAACTCCGAAACTGACTTCTGCGCGAAGAACGAAGAGTTCGTGAAATTTGTGGGCGAGCTGGCGCAAATCGTTAATACAGCCAATCCAGCCAACATTGAAGCGGTTGCCGGCTTGGCAATGCGCGGTACCACAGCAGAAGACGTGCGTGCACAACTGGTGGGCAAGATTGGTGAGAATATCACCCCACGCCGTTTCGTGCGCATCAACGCAAAAGGCAAGTTGGCCAGCTACGTGCATGGCAGCAAGATCGGTGTTGTCGTTGACTTGGTGGGTGGTGATGAAGCTCTGGGTAAAGACATCGCAATGCATATCGCAGCAGCCAAACCAAAAGCACTGGATGCCAGCGGCGTGGATGCAGCATTGATCGACGCAGAGCGCCGCGTTGCACAGCAGAAAGCGGAAGAAGAAGCGGAAAAAACCGGCAAAACAATTCCGGCAGAAATTTTGGCTAAACGTTTGGATGGTACCGTACAGAAGTTCCTGAAAGAAGTGACTCTGTTAAGCCAACCATTCGTAAAAGACGACAAACAAACCATCGAACAATTGCTGAAATCCAAAGGTGCTTCAGTTGCATCCTTCAGCATGTTCACTGTGGGCGAGGGTATTGAGAAGGCGGTAGTGGACTACGCAGCAGAAGTTGCAGCAGCAGCTAAAGTCTAATTTCTGCATTACCTGAATAAAAGTGGATTCGCGCAAGCGTTTCCACTTTTTTTACGTCCTAAAGTAGCCCAGAGTGGCGTGTTTTGTGATTAAATAGCCAAAATTTATTACAGCAAGAGGATTTATGGCGCAACCCGCATTCAAACGTATTCTGTTAAAACTTTCTGGCGAAGCATTGATGGGAGATGATGCATATGGCATCAACCGTGACACTGTCAAAGCCATCGTGGCTCAAGTGAAGGAAGTGGCGGATCTGGGTGTGGAGATTGGCGTGGTGATAGGCGGCGGTAATATCTTCCGCGGCCTGGCGCCGGCGGCAGAAGGCATGGATCGTGCGACGGCAGATTACATGGGCATGCTGGCGACCGTGATGAACGCCTTGGCGCTGCAGGATGCCATGAAACATGCGGGTTTGAATGCCCGCGTACAGAGTGCGCTGAATATCGAAGCAGTGGCTGAGCCCTATATTCGTGGCAAAGCTATCCGTTATCTGGAAGAAGGCCGTGTGGTGATCTTTGGTGCCGGTACTGGCAATCCGTTCTTTACTACGGATACTGCTGCTGCGTTGCGTGGCATGGAGATCAATGCCGAAATCGTGCTGAAAGCCACCAAGGTGGACGGCATCTATACCGACGACCCGAAAAAGAACCCCAATGCGACCAGGTATGAGACGGTAGGCTTCGATGAAGCGATTGCTAAAAATCTCAAGGTAATGGACGCGACCGCGCTGACCCTTTGCCGTGACGCACGCATGCCGATCGGTGTGTTCAGCATCTTCAAACAAGGTGCGCTGAAGCGCGTGGTCATGGGTGAGAACGAAGGTACACGCGTTACCGTGTAAATGATTTGCAGGAGAGAATGAATGATTCAGGATGTAAAAAACACCGCAGACCAGAAGATGCATAAGTCACTGGAAGCGCTCAAGAATGACTTGGCTAAAGTGCGTACAGGACGTGCGCATACTGGTTTGCTGGACCATGTGATGGTGGAATACTATGGCAGTATGGTAGCCGTCAATCAGGTGGCCAATGTCAATCTGGCAGATGCGCGCACAATCAACGTGCAACCATATGAAAAGAACATGACTGCCAAAGTAGAAAAAGCGATCCGCGACAGTGACCTGGGTCTGAACCCGGCCACTAATGGCGACGTGATTCGTGTACCAATGCCGATGCTGACCGAGGAACGCCGTCGTGACTTGACCAAAGTGGTGCGTACTGAAGGCGAGAACGCCAAGGTGGCGATTCGCAATGTGCGCCGCGATGCGAACGATGCCTTGAAGAAACTGGTGAAAGACAAGGAAATCAGTGAGGATGATGAGCGTCGTGCACAGGACGATATTCAGAAGATGACCGATAAGGCTGTGGCCGAAGTCGACAAGATGTTGCAGCAGAAAGAAGCAGATTTGATGGCTGTTTAAGCCATTCCATATTATG
>JAKOWL010000056.1 GCA_029781535.1 Pseudomonadota bacterium | reverse complement strand
AGATACAACTGACACCGCTAAGCGGCTGGCAACCTGGATAGAAGGAGTTGAAAAGCGGCCCAACACAGAGTCAGGCGCTCACATGGTTAGTTGCAGGTAAAGAAAAGCAAATAAGGAGTTTTTCATGACCAAACCACTATCCATATTCAAAGATGCAGATAGCGAAGCCAGGTATCTGGCGGCATATGATAATGTCCTTAGCCATTGGCCAGTGCCATACCTGGCTGTAGATATACCGACTCGTTTTGGCAATACACGCGTAAATGTTAGTGGCTCTCAAACTTCTCCTCCTCTGGTGCTCCTGCCTGGCAATTTTACAAGCTCAACCATCTGGTTCTACAATGTTGCTTGCTTGAGCCAATCTTATTGCCTATATGCCGTGGATACCATAGGAGACGTTGGCAAGAGCATCCCAGAGTGCCTGCCTGCCACTCGGTCTGATTATGCTGACTGGCTCAACGATGTTCTCGCAGGTCTCAAAGTTAGTAAAACTAGTATCATGGGAATGTCGTATGGCGGGTTCCTGGGCGTTAATTTTGTACTTCATTCCCCTGAGAAGGTTGATCGTCTCGTATTACTGTGTCCAGGACTTCCCATTGCGCCATTTACACTTGGCTGGATGATTTATGGTATGCCCATGTTACTTTCGTCTTCACGCTGGGCAGGAGAGTGGTTCTTAAGGGGCGCGTCTTTCAAAGGATATAATCGAAGTGATTTTGTCCAGGAAACGTACATTATCGGTGTGGCAGGCATGCGCTCCAAAAGTGTAATGCGTCCGATAATCAATGCTGATGAATGGAAACAGATTCAAATTCCAGCGCTCCTGCTGGTAGGTGACAGGGAAATTCTCTATGATCCACGCAGAGCACTTCAGCAGGCAAAGCAGCTAATTCCTCATATCGAAACAGAACTTGTGTATCATGCTGGTCACCTTCTTAACTCTGACCAACCAGAGAAAGTTGGTGAAACCGTGCTCAGATTTTTAGGAGCAGATAGTAAGCGCGCCTGACAGAGCCCCCCTTCGGGGATGCACTGCGACGTGCAGCGGAAGGCTGGCCGGAACTGGCGCACGAGAAGCTTGCCGTAACAGCACCAACTAAAGTCTGCGGCAGAAGCTGTTCGCTTAATCAAGAGTTGGGCGGCTGAATTGAAAGCCGCATGTCTTTGATTCTGATTCCTGGA
>JAKOWL010000055.1 GCA_029781535.1 Pseudomonadota bacterium | reverse complement strand
AACGCGACGTACTCGCCCTGCGGGATGAAGATCACCCGCGTGACCGCGAACAACAGCACGATCGCCATGGCCAACAGCGCGTAGATCGCGCCGTTGGTCACGCCGTCGAGCAGCAGGATGCCGGCGATCGAGAAGTCCATGCGTCGGGCCGCTCGCGGGGCTGCAGCGCCTGCCGCCCTACTGCTGGACTTCCCAGTCGCTCCCAGAAGTCTTTTTCAGCAGCGATCAAAGCCTGAATCTCTGCCTCATCGCGTTCTATGGTGAAGACATGAAATGCTTTGTTGAGAACAAGGACAGCAAGGTACCAGCGCTCAGCGCCGGTAACAGCCATGTAGTGCATGCACTGAACATAATAGTTTGGAGGAAATTCTCCCTGAGAAAATTTCGTACGATTCAATACCGATGTGGTTTTTGCTTCAAAGCCCGCATTTTCCCCAACAACACATCTGTCTATATCAGCTATCATCCAAGGATATTCTGGATGTTGAAGTATCGCATTTCTGCGGCGGACTTTTTTGCCTGTATACTCACAAAACCTAGAGGCAACATATTCCTCTAAATCACGTCCTTGACGCATAGCTTCATTATCGGGCTGTTCTTGTTTCAGCCCAAGCTTATCTGCATATACATCGAATGCCGAACGATAACGGTCAAGCCCAATTATCGCAGGAGCATCGCTACCGCCAATGCCTTTCCGTCTCCATTCAAGCCATTCGTCTCGTCCCATATCCAGTGTGCGGACTAGTGCATTTGCTTTCATTTTTTCGCCTCCAATCCCAACGCCTCTTCAACTGTCATAAATTCAGGGTCAATATATTGATACAAACAATCCCACTCTGCATGTAGTATTACGCCATCTACAACGTATACATCCTCGCCTTCGTATATCTCTCTACCGCAACCTTCGCAGTAAGCCATGACTTCAGCGTCCTGCGGGTCCGGCAGCCCTTGTGCAAATCTATCCAGATTTACTGCCAATTAAATCATCCTCCTTGACACCCCATTGCATCAGTGATACAATGGAGTTGGTATTAGTGCGGCTTTCAAGCCGTTTTTTTTTGCTTTCTTTTACAACTGCTGTTACCCGGCCATCATTGATTTGTACTGCATAACCCATTTGGTACAACAAATAACAATCATTCAACGTGACCGGCATCGGCATTTTCTTTTTAAACATCTTCAGCATTGCTTTCCCTCCTTTCCTCATATTCTCCGCAATCGTCATCCTCTTTTGCCTTGTTCTGCTTCCAGTTGTCATATCCTATTGTGCAGTGCCCGTCCCAGTCGTACTTGCACGTCCTGCAAAGTTTCAGCATTGAATCACCCCCTTGCAAATATCACCTCCCTTCCTTACTCTGTGCCGGTTTTGGTGAAGTTGTCGCAAAAAAAATTCCTGGTTCAACTCCTAATATAGCAGCAAGTT
>JAKOWL010000049.1 GCA_029781535.1 Pseudomonadota bacterium | reverse complement strand
GTCAAAGCCATTGAAGACTTCAATAACGCCGTAAAAGCCGATTTCGGGGTGCAACCCGGAACAATATTTGACACAAACCTATATGCAAAAGATTACCTGCCCATCAACCAATCCGATGAGTTCAAAGGCGATGGTCCGGCTGCCGATACGCCACAAGGGCCTATATCCTCGATTGCGGATGTGGAAGATGATACACAAGATATAGGGGCGCTGCTGAAACAACGGCGCTATATGTCACAAGCAGATTGGGACAAATTTGTATTCGACTTGATCAAGAGCATCACCCCCGATAAACGAGCCGCAGTCAAACAGAAATACGACGAGGCAGATGCAACCTATCACATCTGTGTAGCGACGCTTCTCCAAGAACTGAAAGGCGATGTACGCGAAGAACAGGAAAAGGTCAGCCTTGAAGAAGCACAAGCCACCAATCCCGAAAAGCTGCATGATGCCACAGAAGAAGACAGTGACACCGTTCTAGAAAAAAGCAACCAACTCTATCTTGGCCGAATGAGCATGATTCGCAGCATTCAAGCGCATATCGCTGAACTTGAAGCTGGACAAGCTGGACTTTCAACACTGGAAAAAATCAGCGCCAGCTTTAGCAGTTTCTTCAATAGACTGTTTAAAAAACCAGATAAGGGGCTGGCCTCTCAGATTGCCGCTCAAAAAGCACAAATCAAGCAGCTTCTGGCTGAAGCAATATTCTTTGCCGCTGAGGCGTACCATAGCGAGGGCGCAATCAAGCATGTAGTAGCCGGTATACAGGGCAGTAAACTGACGGACGAGGAAAAGAAACTACCCAAAGAAGAACAGACCGCCATCCTTGCCAGAAAGCGTAAAGAAGCCAATGACAAACTGACGATAGCCGACATGTTGCAATCCTTTAACGAACAGTTGGGCGACTTCTTGAAGGATTACGGTCATCTGTCGCACGGTACGCCCGGAACCATGTATATCAAATCCTCGAAGTATGTGGATCGTATGTTGGACGCGATGTTAATATTAAAAGATCGCAACCTAGTGGTGTTTCCGAAGACACTAGGGATTGAAACACGCATGGGTAAGCCACTGGCAGCCATTGTCATACAGATTAAGGAATTGGTCGCCGCTCGTAAAGATCCGGAGATGTGGGGAGCAGATAGGGAAGACACGAGCGTAGGCAAGATGGCAGCGCTAAATATTGGCGGTATTGACGCGTATAAAGAAGCACTGCTGCAATTGGGTGTAGAAATGAACGCACTGATTCGCAACAAGATGACTGCCAGTGCGGACAAGCAGCAAGAGGCAACATATTTACAAAACCGTAATACAGCATTCGACTAAAAGAATATTGTCTTGAAGCATTTTGCTTGATATTGCCACCAGAAAGATGCTCTAGAATATTCACTTGCACCCCAAGACCTTGGTCATCCGGGAGCGCGAGAGCGTACTATATAGTCGAATAACCCATTTGAAGGATAACAGTAGTGACGGCTGAAAAAACGCAAAAAGCCGGTTGGCAGCGTATCGGAAAGCTTTACCAAACCATAGCGGTAATTGGATTCAACACATTGGTCTTTCTGGTAGCCACGGTAGCGGTCATCAATTGGGTGATTCCCCCCAAGCAAGATGCTGCCGCCAACAAAAATGAAGTTGTGGCTGTTGGCGTTAACGCGACTTATTCCACCTACTTTAATCGCAATGCCTATTACTTAAGCACACCGGATGAAGTCGTTGCGATGCTGGCGGATTATGATGCGATGGCACATGCCGGACATTGGATGGTACATCCTTGGACAGGCCTTACGATGCGCCCATTCAGAAGTCATTACCTCAATATTGACAAAAACGGGTTACGAGCAGGCGTGCCAGTCGACGCCGCTCATGACGGACAATCACCTCTAGTAGTATGGGCATTCGGCGGATCGACTCTATTCGGATGGGGACTGGCAGATAATTACAGTATCCCCTCACTCTTGCAGATCGAACTTCAAAAACGCCTACCAAATCGGCAGGTGCGGGTTCAAAACTTTGCAGTACCAATTTATAACTCATCACAAGAACTGGCGTTGTTCGCAGCGAATCTACGAGATCACAAACCGGATATTGCGTTCTTCTTTGATGGGATCAATGACCTGTGGTTCACACTCAATGCCAATACACAGACCCCGCTCGTCGATCCCTTGGCCGAAGTCTGGGAGAAAAACACCTATAGCATCACGCACCCACAGCAAGAGAATTGGATAACAGTCAACCCAATATTTCCACCCCTGCGGCTTGCACAAGCACTTGGGCTGCCCCTTGGACAGCCACCCCCTGACAGTCCGTCGGCACAATATGCCATGCATGGAATCTACGAGCCAACTCATGAAGAACAATTGGCGGCAGCCGTACACAATTATGTCGCCAACCGGCAAATGGCTGATGCAATTGGAACTGCGATGGGCGTCAAGACCTTCTTCTTTTTGCAGCCTTTTTTGACGGATAAAGTCGATTTCCCCATATTCCGCACCCAAGTCGCGGCAGCAACAGCTATGACAAATTATGTGGACATCAGCACTCTACTGGACGGGCAATTGCCCGCCAAACGTAAAGCACTCATCGACAATTTTCATTATTCTGACTATGCATCTGAGCTCATTGCAGTGAAACTAACCGACATTCTCATGGTGAGCGCCAATTAAATCTGATTGAGTCATTCACGGTCAAACCCTAATCCAACTCGTACTTGGAGATCCTAACGACGATGACCTCGCAATATCAAACAGTGAGCGTTACCATCGCTCCTCCCTTCGCCTCTATCATCCTCAACCGACCAGAAGCGAAAAACGCGATGAATAACCAGATGGTAGTAGACCTCATCGCAGCGTTCGAGTCCTTAGCGGATAATCGGTCAGTGCGCGCGGTGGTGCTCAGTGGCACAGGCGGTACTTTCTGTGCGGGTGGGGACCTAAAAGAAATGGCGTCAGTGCCACAAGAAGGTAAAGAGGATCATTTTTCCGCCACGCTGGACAAAATGCTGCAAACGATCAACCAAGCGCCACAAGTGGTTATTGCCAAAATTCAAGGTGCGGCGATGGGTGGTGGGTTCGGGATTGTGTGTGTCACGGACATTGCGCTTGCCAGCACAGAGGCAAAACTAGGATTGCCCGAAGTGCGATTGGGCATTGTGCCAGCACTGATCTCGCCGTATGTGATTGAACGTATTGGACTGACACGGGCGCGTGAATTGATGCTGACAGGACGTCGGTTTGATGCCACAACCGCCTGTGCATATGGGATCATCCATGAAGCGATTCCAGCCGACAAGCTAGATGCACGGCTCATGACAATCTTGGATGAAATCAGCCAATGCAGTGCATCGGCACTCGCCGCGTGCAAGCAATTGATCTTCTCAGTTAAAGACGCGCCAACCGCGTCTACAATTGATTACCGTGCCAACTTGTTGGCTGATCTCCGGCGGAGTGAAGATGGGCAAGAAGGGATGCGAGCCTTTATAGAAAAACGCAAGCCGAAGTGGGCGATAGCATCACAAACAGACTCCAGTGAATTACAAAAATAAAACATTACAACAAATACGACTATTTAGGCTTGTAAAGAACTTTCGTTCTGATGTATCA